>JAFNGD010000153.1 GCA_017885365.1 Nitrospirota bacterium | reverse complement strand
AAAATGCTCCTCGAGATCGTCGCCCCGAGCCGCCAGGTGGTCCGTTCGGAGCATGTGGATGAGGTGATCGCGCCAGGCAGTGAGGGCGAGTTCGGCGTGCTTCCGGGCCACACGCCCTTCCTGGCCACGCTCAAGGTGGGGATGCTGTCGTATCTCGAGGCAGGCGAGTGGCACCATCTTGCCGTCGAGTGGGGATACGCCGAAGTGGGTCCCGACCGGGTCGTCATACTCGCCGAAGGGGCGGACCGGGCGGCCGACATCGACCTGTCCGAGGCGCGGATCGAGAAGGACCGGGCCGAGAAGCTGCTTGCCGAGAAGCTATCGGAAAAAGACTACGAAAAGGCCCGCATCGACCTCATGCGCGCCATGATCCGCATCCAGGTGGCCGAGAAGCACGGGCAGAAATAGGAAGACGAAATGCACGGGAAGGGATTTGTTCCCGGGCGATGTTCAGGAAAGGCAGTCCTCATGGGCTGCCTTTCCTTTTTGTGCGGCGCTCCGGTAAACGCTGTTTCAGCTTCAGCTTATGCTTGACATGGAGCAGCCATTAAATTATAGTATCATACGTTGCTATGATCAGGAAACTTCAGCAAAAAGGCACGATCAAAGGGTTCAAGCGAACGCCCCAACGGCTCGCGATCCTCGAGCATCTCGACGGGAACAAGTCCCATCCTTCTGCGGAGGATATCTACCGGGTCGTCGCGAAGAAAAACCCCTCCATGTCCTTTGCCACGGTGTACAACACACTGAACACGCTCGTGCAGGCGGGGGCGGTGCGGGAACTCACGATCGATCCGGACCGGAAGCGCTACGATCCTGATACCAGCGGCCATCACCACCTCATCTGCCTTGGCTGCAGGAAGATCGTTGATATACCCGGCGACATCCCGGTGGAGGTCCCCCGGAGCATGGCTAAGGAATTCTCCATCCTGGGCAATCATATCGAGTTCTACGGGATCTGCGCGCCCTGCGGGAAGTCGAAAAAGTGAGACCGCTGCGCACGCGGCGTTGAAAGCATAGCCAGCCGATCAGTTCTTCCTGTTTCAAAGCAACTAGCTCCCCGCGATGATGAACGAGCCATGGGTCCTCTCGCGGGGATTGCTGTCAGCAAACGGGTCCTGCGTTTTCAAGGAGGTTCTTATGGGTTCCATAGAGATCAAACCCGGCATCCACTGGGTCGGTGCCATTGACTGGGCCGTCCGTGATTTCCACGGCTACATCACGCCGAACGGTACCACCTACAACAACTATCTGATCCTTGACAAGCACGTGACGCTGGTGGACACGGTAAAGCACGACTTCAGCGAGTACACCGTCGACAGCATCCTCGGCCTGGTGGATCCCGGGTCGATCGAGAACATCGTGATCAACCATATCGAGAACGACCACGTCTCGAGCCTCGATAAGATCATGGAGCTGACGCCCAAGGCGACGATCTATATCACTGAGCGCGGCAAGAAGGCGCTTGACCGCTTCTTCGATACGGCGAAGTGGACGTTCAAGATCGTCAAGACCGGCGACACGCTCTCCACCGGCACAAAGACCATCCTGTTCATCGAGACCCCGATGCTCCATTGGCCGGACTCGATGATGAGCTACGTGAAGGAGGACAAGCTCCTGATCAGCCAGGACGCCTTCGGCCAGCACCTGGCGTCGGCGGCACGGTTCGATGACGAGTTCTGCGACCAGTATTCGGTGACGGCGCTCGAGCACGCGGTGCGTGACTACTATGCCAATATCCTGATGCCCTTCGGCAACCTCGTGAAGTCCAAGATCGCCGACATCCAGAAGCTCGGCCTGCAGGTCGACATGATCGCGCCGGACCACGGGATCATCTGGCGGCGCGATCCCGGCAAGATCCTCCAGATGTACCTGGACATGGCGAACGACAAGGCGGACCTCCGGGTCGTGATCGTCTACGACACCATGTGGCACAGCACCGAGCACATGACGATCCCCATCATGGAAGGCATCAAGGCGGCGGGCGTCGATGTCGATATCCTGAAACTTCGGTCCACGCCCATGAGCGTGGCGATCAAGCGCGTCTGGGAGTCGCGCGCCATGCTGATCGGCACGCCGACGCTGAACAACATCATGTTCCCGGCGGTCGCGGAGTTCCTGACCCACCTGCGTGGTCTGCGGCCGAAGAACCGGCTGGCAGCGGCATTCGGCAGCTACGGCTGGGGCGGCGGCGCGGTGCGCGAGGCCTATGAGCATTTCAAGAAGATGGGTCTCGAGGTGGTCGAGCCCGGCGTCGAGGTGGTCTACCGGCCGAGCCTGGACGATGACAAGAAATGCTTCGAATTCGGGAAGCAGTTCGCCGAGAAGACCATCGAGTACCACAAGAAGTTCGGCAGCGCGCAGCCTCCGCAGTGCAAGCCCTGACCGGGCGGAAGAAACGCAGACAGCGGGGCTGGACAAACCGGCCCCGGTTTCCACTCTTGACAGGAGGTGTCCACCATGTGGAGATGTACCGTATGCGGGTATGTGTATGACGAGGCGAAGGAAGGAAAGAAGTTCGAGGAGCTTCCCGATGACTGGAAGTGTCCGGTCTGCAACGCGCCCAAGGACGCGTTCGTAAGGATGTAGCCTAAGAGGATAACACGGGAAAGAAAAAAGCCGGAGGATGAGATCCTCCGGCTTTTTGTTTTGCGATATGTTGCTTAGAACCGGTAGCTGTACATGATCTGTTCGTTCATCTGGCTGTGCGTGGTCTTCACGCCCTGGCCGTTCGTCGCCGACACCTCCGGGGCGTAGGTGAACGAGAAATCGACGCTGCTTGCTTTGCTGAAGGCATAGCCCGCGCCGAGCATCACGTGGTTCTTCACAATGGCGGGGAAGAGCGGATTCTCGTACTTATCGGGGATCGGATTGTTCGCGAGGTTCAGGCCTGCGCGGCCGGTGAACTCTTCGGTGAACTTATACGCAGCTCCGAGCATGAACACGTTCTGGTCCTTCCAGTTCTGATACATGGTCGCATCGAGAGTGGTGCTGGCAAGTGCGGCGGCCATTGGATTCGCCTGCACTGCATCGGCGGTGAAGGTCATCTTGAAATTTTTCATCACGTTTGCCCAGTTGATCCACTTGTAATCGAAAACGACCATTAATTTGGGAGAGGCCTGATAGGCTGTTCCAATGCCTAGCATTTGGGGCCACTGGAAGTCCTTGACCTTGATGGTGCCGGTGATCGGGACCGTGACCGGCGTATAAACGCTACTCGGAGCCCCACCGCCGAGAATGCCGGTGTCAGCATTGATACCGAAGCTGACCGTGGAGCCTTTGGCCTCCATGTCATCGATCGCGGTCTTACTGTGGTATGTGAAGCCGAAGGAGAGGTCCTTGCTCATCTGGTACACTGCGCCGATCTTTGCGCCAAAGCCGGTGGCTTTGGCTTTGCCCGAGAAGTCGCTGCCGTCGGAGAAATCGAACCGGCCCCAATTGACCGGATTAGCAGGATTCAGCATGGGCATGAAGCCGGCAAAGCCCGAGACGAGGCTCCCGGAGGCCGTGCCGTACTCTTGCTGGACCGCACCAGGCGTGGGATCCATGCCGGCCATATTAAAGAACTGTTGGCCGGTTAGCGCCATCTTAAGGTCCATTTCCGCCCAGACGAAATCGAGGCTAGCACCGACCTTCCATTTGTCGTTCACGTCATAGGCGACTGGGATAATAGCCCTGCCCATGCTGATCTCGGAGCGAACCTTGTCGCCAGAGCCCGCGGCGAGGAACGAGTTGGCGCTATATTCCGTTCCCATGCCGCCCTGCGCGAAGACGCCCAGGCCGTAAGTGAACTGGCCGCCTTTGCGCGCGTAACCGAAGGCCGGCATCATGAACAGGTCTGCCGATGACTCGGCATCGGGCATGCCGGTCATCGATGATTTGATGTTTGGTCCGAGGAAGCCGACCGCCACATCAAGGCGGGCCTTCGACTCCATGAGCGACAGCGTGGCCGGGTTGTTCATCATGGCCGCGGTGCCGTTATCGTAGGCCATGGACGCGCCGCCCATGCCGGTGGCAACGGGGCCGTAGCCTTCCAGGTTCATACCGTTCGTGGCATGTGCTGCGGGGACGAGGGTGAGCGAGCAGAGGAGAAGGAGCGAGAAGAAGCTTACTGCTGACTTGTGAACGACTTTCATAGAGAATCCCCCTTTCTTTATTTACAACAGTATAGCAAAGGTAGCATCGTTTTGCCGGCAAGTCAATGAGTATTTAATATCTGCAACTAATGGGGCTGGCGGCCCTCCTTGCCATTAACTATTTCGCGAACCAGTTCCCGGGACATTTCCCCGGCCAGGCTGCCCTTGGGTTTTCCCGTTTGACAGGGTGTTGGCAAGCATCTATAATCGCATCATTCTGTATCGCGCGCGTTTCCTGGATTCCACGGGGGACCATCGATTGGCCGACGAAAAACGAACACACCTCAAGAATTGGCCGGAGGAGGAGCGGCCGCGGGAGCGGCTCCTGAAGCAGGGAGCGGACAAGCTGTCCGACGCCCAGCTCCTCGGGATCATTCTCCGGACCGGCGAGGGAGGCCGCACGGCCGTCGACCTCGGGCGCGAGCTCCTGGAACGGTTCCGCAGCCTCGCGGGCATTGCCGGCGCGGGGATCAATGAACTTCGCGGGATCAAGGGGATCGGTCCCGCCAAGGCAGCGGAGATCAAGGCGGCAATGGAACTGGGCCGGCGTCACCAGCGGCCGACCCTGGCCGGAGCTTCGCTGTGCGCAAGCCGGGACGTGGCGGAGTATTTCCAGCCCCGTCTCCGGGATATGAAGAAGGAAGAGTTTCGCTGTGTCCTCCTGGACACGAAGAATCGTGTTATCAAGGAGGAGACGGTCTCGACCGGGAGCCTGACCGCTTCCCTCGTCCATCCCCGCGAAACNNCAGGCCGGCGACCTGCTCGGCATCAAGGTCCTCGACCACGTCATCGTCGGTGACGGTGACCATTTCAGCTTCCGGGACAGCGGACTCCTTACGCGGCCGGCATAGCATGCCCCTTCCCATGGCTCACGACCTTTTCAAGAACGCATCCGGATTCATCGATGCCCATGTGCATATCAGGGACCTTGCAGGGCTCGCGGTCGTTGCCGGGGCTGGCGTCATTGCCGTCCGGGACGCCGGAACGAAGGACGGCATGGCGCTCAAGGCCGATGGACAGGACGGGCCGCGGGTGATCAGCGCCGGATGGGCGCTCTTCAAGCACGGGGGATACGGGGCCCGGTTCGGCATGCCTGCTGGCAGCCGTGACGAGGTCAAAGCGGAAATTCACCGGCTCAGGTCAGCGGGGGCTGGTATAATTAAGGTCATGGCCTCAGGCATCTTGAGCCTGAAGGAGCCCGGCGGGATAACGCAGGGCGGCTTCGACCGCGACGAGCTCGCGTTCATTGTCGACGAGGCGGGCAGGAACGGCCTCCGTGTCATGGCGCATGCGAACGGGGAAGCGGCCATCAGGAACGCAGCATCCGCGGGAGTCCGCTCGATCGAGCACGGGTTCTTCATGAGCGACAGGGCTCTGATGATCATGAAGGACCATGACGTTTTCTGGGTCCCGACCGTGGGCGCGCTTTGGAGGGCAGCGGGGCAGCATGATGTGACGCACGAGGTGAAAAAGTTCATTGAGGACACGATCGACCGACACCTGACCATGGTCCGCAAAGCCTTCCAGCAAGGCGTATCGCTTGCCATCGGGACCGACTGTGTCCTGCCCGACCGGCACTACCGCGAGGCATACGAGGCCGAGCTTGCCTATTTCCGGCGGGCCGGCATTCCCGATGACGATGTGCTCACCATTGCGTGTGATGGCGGTGCGATGCTGCTCGGAATAAAAGCATAGGATCAAGCAGCAAGGATTGCCGGTTGATGTGTGTTACCTTGACCCTTGCTCCTTGACCCATGACCCATTCTTTATCAGGAGGTTACTCATGCGTATCGGCGTTCTTTCAGGCGGGGGCGATGCACCCGGGCTGAACGCGGTCATCCGGGCGGTGACGAAAACAGCCATCTTCAAGTACGGCTGGGAGGTGACGGGCATCATTGATGGGTTCGAGGGCCTTCTCTCGCCTACGAAGACGCGGCAGCTTACCTCATGGAACACCCGGGGCATCCTTTTCGTCGGCGGCACCATCCTCGGTACGACGAACCGCGGTAATCCTTTCGCCCACAAGACCGTGATCAACGGCAGGGAGATCACCGAGGACATGTCCCCGCTGGTCCTCGCCAACATCCAGGAACTGGGCCTCGATGCCCTCGTGGTGATCGGCGGCGACGGCTCGCTCAAGATCGGCAACGGCCTGCACAAGCTCGGCGTGCCGGTCATCGGCGTTCCCAAGACGATCGACAACGATCTCGACGCCACTTTCGTCACCTTCGGGTTCCAGACCGCCGTGGACACGGCGACCGAGGCGCTCGACAAGCTGCACACCACGGCCGAGAGCCACCAGCGGGTGATCGTGCTCGAGCTGATGGGCAGGTACGCGGGCTGGATCGCCCTTGAGGCCGGCATCGCCGGCAGCGCAGACGTGATCCTGATCCCGGAGATCCCCTTCAGCATGGAGAAGGTGGCCGAGAAGCTGCTCGAACGCAAGAAGAGCGGAAGCAAGTCGAGCATCGTGGTCGTGGCCGAGGGCGCGAAGCCCGTGGGCGGCGAGATGTCGGTGCTCGAGAAGGCGGCAGACGGCTATGCGCTCCGGCTGGGCGGCATGGGCGAAATCGTCGGACGGGAGATCGGCAAACTCACCGGGTTCGATGTGCGCGTCACCGTCCTCGGCCACCTGCAGCGCGGCGGCAGTCCGTGCCCGTTCGACCGGCTCCTGGCCACACGGTACGGCGCGGCCGCTGTCGAGCTGCTCGCGCAGAAACAGTACGGCCAGATGGTCTCCTACCAGCCGCCGGACATCAAGTCCGTCCCGCTGGCCAGCGCGATCGACCAGCTCCGCCTCGTGGACCCCGACGGCGACCTCGTCAGGATGGCGGAAGGCATAGGAGTGTCTTTCGGCAGATGACCCTTTTCTTTTTCTTCATCTTTTTTGTCTACGGCGGCGTGCATGTGTACGCCTTCCTGAAGGCCCGGCAGGCCCTCGGGTTCGGGTTGGGCGCGGGCATCGCCGTCTCCCTGTTCATGCTCGCCATGGTCGGTGCGGTATTCCTCATCCGGACCCTGGAGCGGCACGACCTTGAGGTCAGCGCCAGGACACTCTCGTGGGTCGCCTACCTCTGGATGGCAGCTGTCTTCCTCTATTTCTGCGGCTCCATCGCCCTCGATCTCGCGAACCTGGTCCTCCGGGTCCCGGCCTGGCTCGGCATCCAGTCCGGGTTCATCCGGCCCCTGCCGCCGCGGTTCTCCTTCGCCGTTTCGCTCGCGCTGTCGCTCCTCATCTGCGTCTACGGCTACTTTGACGCCCAGAACATCCGCACGGAGCGGCTCGTCATCGAGACGGACAAGCTCCCGAAGGGGACGGACCGGCTGACCATCGCCCAGATATCCGACGTCCACCTGGGACTGATCATCCGGTGCGACCGGCTTGTGAGCATCCTCGAGGTCGTGAAAGCGGCAAAGCCGGACGTCTTCATCTCCACCGGCGACCTGGTGGACGCGCAGATCAACCATCTGCCCGGCCTCCGGGAGCTGCTGCAGGAAATCCATGCGAAGTACGGCAAGTTCGCCATCACCGGCAACCACGAGTACTATGCCGGCCTCGACACGGCGCTGGAGTTCACCCGGCAGTCCGGCTTCACCATGCTCCGCGGCGAGTCGAAGGACATCGGGCCGATCGTCATCGCCGGTGTGGACGACCGGGCAGCGATCCAGACCAAGACGGGGACGCCGAAGGCGGACCGTGAGGCACTGGCCGGCACTGACCGTTCGAAGAAGCTCGTGCTCTTTCTGAAGCACCAGCCCCACCCCGACGCCGACGCCATCGGCATGTACGATCTCATGCTGTCGGGCCACACGCACAAGGGCCAGATCTGGCCCTTCACCTATTTCAGCAAACGCGCCCACCCGTTCCATGCCGGGGACTATGACCTCGGCAAAGGGTCGCGCATCCACGTGAGCCGTGGCACCGGCACGTGGGGCCCGCCCATCCGATTCCTCGCGCCTCCGGAAGTAACGGTGATCGAGCTGGTGAGGAAACAACAGGCGTGAGCGGCCCTCCTTAGCCAATCGATGCCGCGCTCAAGCGATCTTTATTGATACAACAGGTCAGGAGAAACAGGCCGTTAGTTCTCAAACGGCTGCTTGGATCACTTGATCCTCGTTTCAGCGCACATGGTGCAATTATTTCCTGCCCCTCCCTTGACATTTCACCATTTTCATCTATGTTTTAACTAGTGTGCGTCTGACGTACCTGTTTCCCGAAAAGGAGGGACACGAGTATGCTCTTTCCCATCGGCGGACCGGCTGTCCGCAAGGACGAAGCCGGCAACGTGGTCGCAGTACTGCTCATCCTCATCGTGTATCTCTTCCTTCCCTGTGCTGCAACTTCAGCACCTGCTAAGCTTTCCGACGAAGCGGAGACCTGCCTCACCTGCCATGCCAGCCCCGGCACGAAGACCTTCAGCGACAAGACCACGGTCTCGGTGCAGGTTGACGGCAAACGCTTCGCGGGCTCGGTGCACGGCTCTCTCGGCTGCACCAGCTGTCACACGGACGTGAAGCTCGACAACCATCCCTCGGCACAATACGCCACGAAGCAGCAGCTCGTGCTGCACGTCGCCAAGGCCTGCAGGACCTGCCATGCCGACAGCCAGCTGATGGCCAGCCCGCTGCACCAGCGCGCCCTTTCCCGGGCCGATGCGCAGCCCTGTTCCTCGTGCCACGGATCTCACGCTATCGGTAAAGCGCTCGCCCGAAAAAATAAAGGCAGTGTCTCGCAGTACTGCCTCACCTGTCACAGCAAGCCCCTTACCCGGTCGATCGACGGTAAAACGATCTCGCTCACCATCGACGAGGCCTGGGTCAAGGGGTCGGTCCACCGGAACCACGAGTGCACCGACTGCCACACCGCCTACTCGAAGGAGAACCACCCTTCGCCGAAGGACTACACCAGCGGCCGTCAGCTTTCTCACGCGGCATCGGAGGCCTGCGAACGCTGCCATTTCGAGAAGGCGGTGAAGGAAAAGGACAGCATCCATGCCATTGTGCTCGCGAAGGGCGACCAGCGGGCGCCCGGCTGTTCGGACTGCCACGGCGCCCACCAGGTCGGACCCGGGGCGCTGGCGGATACCCTGGACGGCGTGCCCTGCAGGAAATGCCACCAGGAGACCTTTGATGCATACCGGACGAGCGTCCACGGCATGACGAGGCCGACCGCCAGGTTGCATCCGCCGCTTTGCGCGGCATGTCATTCCGCCCATGACGTGAAGCCGGCGATGGCCTCGCGCTCGCCCCGGGACATGTGCCTCGCCTGCCATCCCGCTTTCGAGAAGGAGCATGGGCAGCGGCTGCCCAATCCGAAGGCGCACCTGGAAATGGTCGCCTGCACAGCATGCCATGTGCCGCTCGATTACAAGCGGAGCATCTACCTACGGCTCACCGACGCCGCCACAGGAAAGCTCCTGAGCGACGCCGAAGTGCAGACGAGCCTCAAAGCGCGCGGCGTCAATGCAAAACAGATCGGGCCGAAGGAGCTCTGGCAGCTCTACCGCGACCTGAACGCGGCAAAGGCCGTGAATGTGGCGGTGGCGGTCAGCATGGACGTCCGGCGGAACGCCCATTACCTGGCACCGAAGGATATTGCGGTCAAACAGTGCGAGGCATGCCATTCTGCGGATTCCTCCTTCTTCAAGACCGTGGCAGTGGCTGCTGCCGGTCCGGACGGCCGGGAGGTCCTGCACGATGTCGATCCAAAGGCCCTGGGCTCAGCGTACGGCGTGATTCTGCTGAAGCGGTTTTACGTGATGAGCGGCACCCGGCTGACGGCCATGGACTACGCCGGGATCATGATCATCCTGGGCGGGATCGCGTTTCCGGTCCTGCATGGATCTGCCCGGCTGATGACCAGGCACCTGCGCCAGGGAACAAAGAAGCCGGAAGGGAGGGGAAAAGCATGAACAGGATCTATCTTCACCCGCTGCCGGTCAGGATGTGGCACTGGTTCAACGCCCTCTGCTTTTTCGTGCTGATCGTCACAGGCGCGCAGATCAGATACCGCGGCATCCTGAACCTGATGCCTTTCCAGACCGCCGTGGACATCCACAATATCGCCGGGTTCTCCCTGCTCGGGTTGTTTCTCGTATGGGCAGCGTACTATACCGCGTCGGGCCACATGAAGGTGTACCTCCCGGACCTGAATATCAAGCGCTTTGTCGAGAATTCCTGGAAACAGGCGCGGTATTACGGTTACGGCATCTTCAGGGGTGAGCCGAATCCCCACCACGCAACACTGGACCACAAGTTCAATCCTATGCAGCAGCTCGCCTATTTCAGCATCATGTTCTTCCTGATGCCGCTTCTGATCGCCACCGGCATCCTGCTGTGGGACCTCGACCGGTTCGCGGCGTTCATCGACGCCGTTGGCGGGATCAAGGCCGTCAGCGCCGCTCACCTGCTCGTGACCATCTGCTTCGTGGCCTTCCTCTTCGTCCATGTCTACCTCACCACGCTCGGCCGCACGCCGCTGGAGCACATTAAGGCCATGTTCACGGGCTATGAAGAGGAGCCGGAACACGGTCATTGACCGGGTCTCCGTCATTCTCCGGGAGGCACGGCAGATCCGCGCCTCCCTTTTTTTTGCGCACGAGTGGGTCTTACGCGCCGGCGTCTTGTCGGACCGGCCCACGGTGTTGACTTTCCTCCTGCCTCCTGATATGTTCCCGCATGAGCAACGCTGCCCTGACCCGGACAAGGCGGAACCAAAAGGACGTCTCTCGCAGAGTACGGGTCGGACGCAGAGTCAAAACCTTAACAAGCAAGTCTTTGTTGCCGCGAAGATGCGCATAATTCGCAAAGTTTAAAACCAAATAATCATACGCTTTTTATGTGCTTTTTGCGGCAACGTTCTTTCCGTTTTGAGAAGGATTTGATCCCTCAGTTACCAAGGACACCATATGACCATGAATGACCAGCAGCGAAAGACCATGCTGAAGGAGACCTTCGACACCGTTTCCGCGGGCTACGATAGCAAGGCGCTCCGGTTCTTTCCCGAGAGCGCCAAACTGCTCGTTGCCGCGCTCTCGCTGCGGGGCGATGAGCAGGTGCTCGATGTTGCCACCGGCACGGGCCACGCAGCGCTGGCCCTTGCCGGCCGTCTGCCCAAGGGCGGCGTGACCGGCGTTGATTTTTCTCCGGGCATGCTGGAGCAGGCGCGCAGAAAGGCCGCTTCGCTGAGCATGCGAAACATCGAGTTCCTTGAGCGGGACATGCAGGACCTCGGGTTCCCTGACGGCCGGTTCGACGCGGCGATGTGCTCATTCGGGATCTTCTTTGTCAACGATATGGATTCCCAGCTCGCCCATATCGCATCCGTGGTCAGGCCGGGCGGTCAGGTCGCTGTCTCGGGATTCCAGGAGAATTACTTTCACCCGCTCAAGGACCTCATGGTCACGAGGCTGTCCGGCTACGGGGTCAAGCCGCCGCTCCCTACCTGGAAGCGTATTGCTACCGAAGCAGGCTGCCGGGAGTTCTTCACGAAGGCGGGGCTCCGGAACGTGCGGGTGGAGCGAGCAAATGTGGGCTATTTTCTGGACAACGCCGAGGCATGGTGGGACGTGATCTGGAATGCCGGGTTCCGCCGGCTGGTGGCCCAGCTTCCGCAACAGGACCAGGAGCGTTTCCGGCGCGACCATCTTGAGGAAGTGGCCGCGCTTGCTACTCCGGACGGGATCTGGCTGGACGTGGGTGTGTTGTTCGCTGTGGGTACGAGACCGTGATGCACCCGAAGCGCTGAAGCCCTTCATGCATCGGCTCGTACACCTTCTCCCTGAATCCAAGCGCGAGCGCTTAGGATAACGGTAACTGCCTTGAGGGTGAGCGATTTTCTGCAGCTTGCTGCAGGGCGCTTCCCTTCGCTTTCGCCCCCTTGCTCCTCTTGGCCCTATTCCCTATTGCCTCCTTGCCCCCCCCCAAATGGGTGGTTTTTCGGTCTTCACGCTCCCGTATAATCCATCGTACAATCGGCAAAAGAACAGGAACCGGGAGGACCCGACAGGCCCTCTATCTCAAGATACAGGAGGAAGAACATGGATAAGAAACAGGTCCTGCAGGAGTACCGAACGGGGAACGCGGAAAAACGGCTGAGCATCTTTCTCTATTACCGCGATCTTCGAAACGAGTTCAGCTGTATTGACCGGGAACATGAGGTCGAATGGTCTCTACGTCCGTGGTCCCCGAAGCGGATCCGCGAAAAGGTCCTGAAGGCGCACGGACTTTTTCACAGAGCATGCCGCTGTTAAGGAACCCGGCGGACATGGAAAGTCGTGGACACGGCCGTCATAGTCTGCTACCATCGCACGGTGATGTTGAACCTGGCTACCCGCTGAACGATGAGGCCCCCCATGGCTGAACCCGGGAGCAAACTTTCGTTGGACCATCTGCTTGCCGGGCTCGGCCCCGCGCTCTTCTCCAGCATTCGCATGCCTTTCGGCATTTTCGATCGTGATCGCAGGATCGTGTGGATCAATGAGACCATGGCCGCCATCCACAAATGCGACCCGGAACAGGTGGTAGGGAAGCGATGCATCGATGCCCTTCATGGCTGTGACCATAAGTGTGACGACTGTGTTCTGACGGAGGCCCTCGCGCAAGGCCGCACCCAGGTCACGGAAAAATCGATGGTCTCTTCGCGGGGCGGGCGGCGCTGGGGGGAAGTACATGCCTACCCGGTGCGGGGCCGCGACAAGGACGTTACCGCGGTCATCGTCATCGTCTTCGAAACGACTGCCAGCAAGCAGGCGATCCAGCAGCAGCGTGACTATACCGAGCTGCTGGAGCAGCGGCTGAGCGATAAAAAGGGTGGACGAAAAACAGTCACCCTGGGCGACGGTACGATCGCCTTTTCCGTGAAATTGTCCCGCCGCGAGGCCGATGTCCTGAGGTTGATAACCGAAGGATACACCAACACGCAGATCTCTGAATTGCTCGACATCAGCGCCAACACGGTAAAAAGCTACGTTATCAGCCTCTTCAACAAGCTCGGCGTCAACGACCGCACCCAGGCGGCCGTGCTGGCGACGCGCCATCATATCATTTGAAGGCTCCCTGCCCTCGCGATCCCCGCTCCGCCGGGACCGTTCCGGGTCATCCCCCTGCCGCACGCCAAAAGCCTTGCAATGAACCTTCATTTATTGTAAGTTCTTCTCTCGTCATCCACTATCCCTTCCAAGGAGCCTTTCATGGATATCTGTCCCTGCGGTTCAACAAAGCCTTACGCCGACTGCTGCCGGCCCCTGATCGCCGGCGAACAGCGCGCTGAAACTGCGGAGCAGGTCATGCGCTCGCGGTATACCGCCTATGTCAAAAAGGAGCTCGCATGGCTCCGCGAGTCCCTGCACCCGGGCCACAGGGCAGACTACAACGAGGCGAGCAGCCGCGCCTGGGCAGAACGCGCGGAGTGGCACGGCATCGAGATCCTGCGCACCGTGAAGGGCGGGCCGGAGGACCAGGACGGCATGGTCGAGTTCGCGGTTTCCTACACGGAGAACGGCGTCCGGCAGGAGCACCGCGAACTGTCCTCGTTCCAGAAGACCGGCGGCACGTGGTACTTCGCGACAGGAAAGGTCCTGCCGCCGCGGCCGGTCGTGCATCAGGAACCCAAATCCGGCCGTAACGATCCCTGTCCCTGCGGAAGTGGGAAGAAGTTCAAGAAATGCTGCGGTTAGACGAAAGGGTGGTCGGTGTTCCGGGATGAACGACGATCCACC
>JAFNGD010000152.1:2269-5867 GCA_017885365.1 Nitrospirota bacterium | reverse complement strand
CGAGCCAGGTCATGGTCTCCTCGTGTGTCATGGCCATGCACATGTCCCTGCCGCCGCGGTCCTTCAGACGGAACATCTCGTCGCCAATGGCGTCCCACCGGCCCGTCTGCTGCCACACCTCGGCCGGGTTCAAGACCGGCATGATGACCTCCTGGCCACCGATGGCGTTCATCTCCTCGCGGATGATGCGGTTGATCTTCTCCATCACCCGGATACCGAGCGGAAGGTAAATGTAAAGCCCGGCCGCGAGCTGGCGCACAAAGCCGGCGCGCACCATGAGCTTGTGCGAGATCGCCTCGGCGTCGGACGGCGCCTCTTTCAGGGTAGGGATGAACAACTTGGAATAACGCATCAAAACCTCCACAGATGACAAGCTTGCCACAAAGACACCAAGACACGAAGTTAAAACTTAATTATTGGTGCCTTCGTGCCTTTGTGGCAAATCATTGTTTACTTTTTACGATCTTTTCCACTTCCTTCACCAACACGTCCGCAAGCTCGGCTTCGGGGAATTTTTTTATAATCTCGCCGTGCCTGAACAGCATCCCCACGCCCTTGCCTCCGGCGATCCCGATGTCCGCCTCGCGCGCCTCGCCCGGGCCGTTCACCACGCAGCCCATGACCGCCACGGTGAGCGGCTCCTTGATGTGGCCGAGCCTGCGCTCCACCTCCTCGGCGAGACCGATGATGTTGATCTCGGTCCTGCCGCAGGTCGGGCAGGAGATGAGGTTCACGCCGCGCTGCCGGATCTTGAGCGCTTTCAATATTTCGTAGGCGACGCGCACCTCCTCGACCGGATCAGCGGTGAGCGAGACCCGCATGGTATCGCCGATACCTTCGGACAGGAGGATGCCGAGGCCCACGCTCGACTTGATCGTGCCGGAGTGGATGGTCCCCGCTTCGGAGATGCCGATGTGCACAGGATAGTCCGATTGCTTCGTGAACAGACGGTACGCCTCGACCGTGGTCATCACATCCGACGCCTTGAGCGAGACCTTGATCTCGTGATAGTCCAGGTCCTCAAGGATGCGGATATGGCCGAAGGCGCTCTCGATGATGGCCTCGGGCGTGGGATGGCCGTACTTCTCGAGCAGATGCCTTTCGAGCGAGCCCGCGTTCACGCCGATGCGGATGGGTATCTTCTTTTCCTTGCAGGCCCGGACGACCTCGCTTACCTTGTCCTTGCCGCCGATGTTGCCCGGGTTTATCCGAAGCCCGTCCACACCCTGCTTCACCGCCTCGAGTGCGAGGCTATGACTGAAATGGATGTCCGCGATGATCGGAATCGCTGAGCCTTTTTTGATCTTGCCCAGCGCCTTCGCGGCGTCCTCGTCCGGCACCGCGAGCCGCACGATCTCGCAGCCTGCGGCCTCAAGCCTCGCTATCTGCGCCAGCGTCGCCGGAATGTCCCGCGTGTTCGTGTTGCACATGGACTGCACCACGACCGGCGCGCCCCAGCCGATCTTGACGGGACCGAGCGTTATCTGGCGGGTCTTCTTGCGGGGAATGGGATTATTCATAAACAATTCTTGCCACTAAGACACCAAGAAAGGATAACCTTCGTGCCTTGGTGCCTTCGTGGCATGTCGTTTCATTATTTTCTAAAGAACAACCTCATCACATCGTTGTATGATACCACCGCGATGAGGGTGATCAGCAGGGCCGCGCCGATCCCCTGGCTGATTTCCATCACCCTCTGGCTCAGCGGTTTCTTCCGGACCGCCTCGATGGCGAGGAACAGGAGCATGCCGCCGTCCAGCACCGGGATGGGCAGCAGGTTCAGCATGCCGAGGGAAAGGCTGATGGTCGCCATGAGCGCTATGAAGGCCGAGAGCCCGGCCGCCGCAGCCTGTCCCGACATCTGGGCGATCATGACCGGCCCGCCGAGCGTCTTGATGGAGAGCGAGAACGTGAACAGCTTCTTGAGCGTGATGAAGGTCAGGTCGGCGGTCTCGAAGGTCTTGGTGAAGCCCATCTGCACCGACTCGAAGAAGCCGTACTTCTTGAAGATCAGCCGGACAGCGGGTTCGACGCCGATGACGAACCGCCCTCCGTCCATGACAGGCTTGATGGTCTTTTCCGCGCGCTTTCCCTCACGCGACAGGAGGATCACGAGGTCCTTGCCCTCGCTCTCCCTCACCATGAGCGAGAATTGGTTCCAGTGATAGATCGTTTTGCCGTTGATCGCAAGGATCTTGTCGTTCACCTTGAGGCCGGCCTTTTCCGCGGGAAGTCCGGGCCGCAGCCTGCCGACCTCGGCCGGCATGTCCGGCATAAGCCCCGAGGAACCGATCCGAAGTTCCGAGACCGCCTCCGGCCGGAGGGAAAGGACCTTCTTCTCGCCGTTCCGGTCCAGCGTGACCGCAACGTCCGTATCGGGATTCACCGCGATAAGCGTCAGGGCCTTGGTCCAGTCGCTGATCCGCCTGCCGTTGATCTCCTCGATCACGTCGCCCGCCTGGAACCCGGCCTTCTCGGCAGGAGATCCTTTTTCCACGAACCCGACCTTCGCCGGGCCTTCTGCGTAGGTGCCTACCATGAACACCAGCGGCATCAGCAGAAAGGCGAGCACGATGTTGGTGAGAGACCCGGCCGCGGCGATCTTCGCGCGCTGCCACACGGTCTTGGACGGGAACTCGTCGGCCGCACCCGTGGGCTCCTCATCGGGGTTCTCACCGGCCATCTTCACGTATCCGCCGAGCGGGAGCGCCGAAATGATGTAGTCCGTGTCGCCCTTCTTGTAGCCGAACAGTTTCGGCCCCATGCCGAGGGAGAACTTCTCCACGCGCACGCCGGCCCGCTTCGCCATGATGAAGTGTCCGAACTCATGTACGAACACGAGGATGCCGATCACTATCAGGAAATATACGAGTGTCATGCTGACTCCTTATCGCTTATGATCATTGATACGATGTTGGCTATATAAGCATCGAAGGTACGAAGGTGGGAAAATGCTCGTCATCTTGAACGATGACCTTCTTTCCTTCTTAACTTCTCAACTTCCCGCTTTCGATGATCTTCTCCGCTTCGTGCCGCGCCCAGAGGTCCGCCCTGAGCGCCTCGTCCACGGTCTTGAAAGCGGTCGGCGTGTGGGCTTCCATGGTCGCCCTGAGGACCCGGGGTATGTCCAGGAACCCGATCTTCTCCTCGATGAAATACTTCACCGCCACCTCGTTTGCAGCGGACAGGACGGCCGGCATGCTGCCCCCCGCCTTGAGCGCGTCATAGGCGTAGCCCAGGCAGGGGAACAAGTCCCGGGCCGGCTCCTGGAAGGTGAGCGTGGCAATGGACGCGAGGTCGAGGCCCGGCGAAACGTCCGGCAGCCGATCGGGATAGGAAAGCGCGTAGGCAATAGGCCCCTTCATGTCGGGCATGCCGAGCTGGGCAACGACGGAGCCGTCCCGGTACTCCACGAGCGAATGCACGATGCTCTGGGGATGGACCAGCACCCTGATCTGCTCGGGCGCCATGCCGAAGAGCCAGTGCGCCTCGATCACCTCGAGGCCTTTGTTCATGAGCGTGGCCGAATCGATGGTGATCTTCTTGCCCATGCTCCAGTTCGGGTGCTTGAGCGCCTGCTGAAGCGTCACCTTCGCGA
>JAFNGD010000152.1:0-2253 GCA_017885365.1 Nitrospirota bacterium | reverse complement strand
GCACCTCCTTGTTCGCCAGGGCGATGTCCTTGCCCGCCTGGATCGCAGCAATGGTGGGCACCAGGCCTGCGGTGCCTACGATGGCGGACACGGTGATGTCCGCATCCTCCGCCGTCGCGACCTCGATCAGCCCTTCCACGCCCGAGACGATCCTGACCGGCACATCGCCACACCTCTTCCGCAGGGACTCAGCGGTCTTCATGTCCGCGATCGCCGCGAGGGACGGCTTGAACTTCCGGATCTGCGATTCCAGCAGCTTGCTGTTGTTCCCCCCGGCGATGGCAACGACCGTGAACCGGTCCGGGAACTGCTCCGCAACCGCGAGCGTCGAGGTCCCGATGGAGCCGGTGGATCCGAGGATGGCGATCTTTTTCATAATGCAGGGGTCAGGAGCACCGGTAGGGGCGGCCCTACGTGGCCGCCCAAGCACAGGGCAACCACATAGGGTTGCCCCTACGCAATCGATTCATCTCATTCTCAGATAATAGTACAGGAACGGGGCCGCGAACAGCATGCTGTCCATGCGGTCCAGGATGCCGCCATGCCCGGGGATGAGTGTCCCGGAGTCCTTGACGCCGGCGCTCCGTTTGATGAGCGATTCAACGAGGTCTCCCACGGTGCCGAACGCCGCAAGGAGCACTCCGAGGACCGCCGCTTCGATGAGGCCGGCCGACGGCACGAGCCACACTTTGCAGAGCAGCGCAATGATCATGGAGGCGAGCATCCCGCCGACAAGCCCCTCAATGCTCTTCTTGGGGCTGATTTTCTCGTAGAGGCGGTGCCTGCCGAAGGCCGTCCCGACATAGTANNTGGAACCCGAACAGCAGTGCGACGTAGAAAATGCCTGCCACCGTGACCGCAATGTCCTCAAGAGCGCCCTCCACGGCCCGTCGGGAAAAGAGCCGTGTGACCATGACCGCCAAAACGGACAGGGTGATCCAGAACAGGGGCCCGCCCACGTACGGATAGAGCGAACGGTAGAAGTTGACGACGATCAGGGACCCGAGCACGATGCCTGCCGTGGTCAACGGCGTGATACCCCGCGCCTTCGCCATACCGTACAGTTCATACTGTCCTATGGCGGCCGCGAAGACCACCAGCCCGGTAAAATACGCGGGCGGCAGCAGCCAGACCACGACGAACAGGATGGGGGCCAGCGCAAGGCTGCTCAGGACACGGGTCGTGCTCATACAGTGGCTCCGTTACTGCCGGGATTTGTGCGCCGACGGATGGGACGGGCCGCCGGAGCTGCGTTGAAGCTCCCTGCAGCCAGCTGAAGGGAATCTTCGATACTCAGGGTAGCACGTTTATCCTAATNNGGATTTAAGCTCCCAGATGCATACTACATGGAGCTTCGATCCTCAGGGTAGCACGTTTATCCTAATCGCTTGCTAACCCCGCAGCAAGCCGCGGGGATTGCGCTCGCTCCTGGATTCAAGCTGCTCCTCGGTGAGGCCGAAGCGGCGCTGCCGCCCCTGGTAATCGAGGAGCGCGGCGAGCAGTTCCTTCTCATTGAAGTCCGGCCACAGGACGTCGGTGAAATAAAGCTCGGCGTATGCGGCCTGCCACAGCAGGAAATTGCTGATCCGCTTCTCCCCGCTCGTGCGGATGATCAGGTCCGGATCAGGCAAGCCCGCCGTATCGAGATAGGCGGAGAACTGCTGCTCGTCAAGTTCCACAGGGATGCCCGCAGAGGACCGCAGCCGCCGTACGGCCTCGAGGATCTCGCCCCTTCCGCCGTAGGACAGCGCCAGGTTCAGCACCATGCCGGTATTCCCGGCCGTCTCGGACACGGCTTTCTCGACCCACTTCTGCGCCGTTTTCGGGAGTCGTTCGGTCCTGCCGATGGTACGGAACCGGATGCCGTTCGTCTTCATCGTGGCGATCTCGGACCGGAGGTAACCGCCGAGCATGTTCATGAGAAAGCTCACTTCCTGCCGTGGCCTCCCCCAGTTCTCGTCGGAAAATGCGTACAGCGTCAGGACTCCGATGCCGAGTTTCCGGCATTGCTCCACCACGTTCCGTACCGTTTCGGCCCCCCGCTTGTGCCCCATGATCCTCGGCAAACCACGCCGCACCGCCCAGCGCCCGTTGCCGTCCATGATGATGGCAATGTGCCTAGGCAGGCTGTCCGGATCAAGCCGCGCCCGGAGTTCCGCTATTGATGGCTCTTTCTTTTTCATGCTGTTCGTGATCCGCTTTCAGACCGGCGGTCGTTCCTCTTTTTCATTAAATCCAGGAGCGAGCGCATTC
>JAFNGD010000151.1:4964-5109 GCA_017885365.1 Nitrospirota bacterium | reverse complement strand
GTCGTCGACCTTGCCGATCAGGTCCTCTATATGGACAGCGGAACCGGCTACGATTCGGGGACTTCGCTCGGAAAGACGGTCACTACTTATGCCAAGTCAGGGCTCTCCGACGCAACGAAGTACAAGTTCAAGATAACCGTCAAAG
>JAFNGD010000151.1:0-4936 GCA_017885365.1 Nitrospirota bacterium | reverse complement strand
GTACGCGTCCTACGTGAAACAGTACTACATCTACCGCAAAACCTCGTCATCGCAGCAGACCGATATCAGCACCATGAGCCTTGTCGGGACCGTTGCCAAGACGGTAACGACTTACAACGATACGGGTCTTACGAACGATACCACCTATCAATATGCCGTGACGGCCCTGAATACATCAGGCGCGGAGCGGACCGATGCTCAGAGCATCAGCGCCACTCCGCGTGCCGATTCCGTAGGTCCGGTGATCGACACGTTCAACGTTATCGCAGGCCAGGTCATCACAGGGCCGATAACGATATCCGCAACCGCCCACGACGCCGATAGCCCGATGGGTTCGATGGAGCTTTCCGTGGACGGGACGGTCGTTGCGACCCAGGCGGGCGGGAGCCTGTCCTACTTCTGGAACGTTGTGGCGTCTACGGACGGCAACCACACGATCAAGCTCAAGGCCACGGACAGTCTGGGCAACCCAACCGAAGACCCGCGCCAGGTGATCGTGAGCCTTGCGCAGCCGGCAACGCCTAAGATCACGAATTTGCCGACCCAAATCAGTTCGACAACTCTCTCGACTGTTTCGGGCACGGCGCCGCTCTTTACGACCGTGACCCTCAAAGTGAACGGAACGGTCGTGGCCCAGACACTCGCGATGGGAACCACGGGAACAGGAACGTTCAGCTTCCCGAACGTGGCTCTCGTTGAAGGGAACAACGCGCTCGCGGTAAAAGCCAGCCATCGCGGTGGTGACAGCGCCTATTCAGCGGACTACAAGATCACCGTAGACACCGGCGCGCCGCTGGCGCCGCAGAACCTTGCCGGGCAGATCCTTGCCGGCGGCCTCATCCGCTTCACCTGGACCAATGCCGCGGGTGATGAGATCCCGACAGGCTACAACCTGTACATGGGGACGTCTGCATTCACCACAATCGCGGGAGCGACCAGGACCAACACCACGCCGATCGCCTATCAGTTCAAGGAACACAACCCCGGTGACGACGGGTTGAAATATTATGCCGTGACTGCCCTGGACAGCGCGGGGAATGAAAGTCCGATATCCGGCCTAGTTTCCGTATCTTCCGACCGGGCATTCCCATCTGTTTTGAATATTCAATACACGCAGAACTACCAACCCCTGACTTCGAACACTGCCGTGGGCCAGGGAAGCGTAAACGTGGCCGTTACGGTAAGCGAAAGACTTACTGAATTGCCATTCTTCAGTCTCGAGCCGCACGAAGGCACACCCATTGTTGTTTCGATGACCAAGGTGGACGACACCCATTACGCCGGTTCCTTCGTCGTCACGGACCAGAGCCCTCAGGGTCCGACGACGTACAAGTTCTCAGGCAAAGACATGGTTGGAAACCGCGGCAATGCCCAGGGTACGGGAATCACCATCGATGTACAGGGACCTGTTGGGGCGATCCAGTCACCGCTCACTACGCTCCAGATCAATCCTGATCCCGTCACCGTGACGCTCGCATTGAACGAGGCTTCCGTGACAACGCCGGCATTGACGCTGAAAGCTGCGGATAATTCGGCCACGCTCGTAAGCGGCATGACATCGACGGACAGCGGCATTCATTGGTCCGGCGTCGTGGGTGTCTCCGGTTTGTCCGAGGGCAAGGCCGAGTTCATCCTGAGCGAAGCACAGGATGCGCTGGGGAACATCGGGACGACCCTATCGAGCGGAAGGTTCCTGCTTCTGTACCGCAACGGCGTGCCGCCTCCGGGCATACCCGAAGGTCTCGCGGCGAAGTCCGGAAAAGCGGGTGCGATCACGCTGACCTGGTA
Source organism: Nitrospirota bacterium (assembly GCA_017885365.1). The sequence goes on along the minus strand of JAFNGD010000151.1, from coordinate 3,148 downwards.
CCCGGTCGCGAATCCCAACCCGGATCTCTCGATCGTGACCTATAACCTGTATCGGAGGGCCGAGAACGAAACAACATCGGCCAAGATCCAGACCGGCATCGGGTCAGTTGCGCAGAACGCGACCATGACGCAGGACCTGCCGACCGAGGAAGGGGTCTACTATTACTCGGTCACCTCCGTCGGGCTTTTAGGAAGCGAGAGCCCGGCGTCGGCAGAGGTCCAGGCTGTGTCCGACCGGACCGGGCCGCCTAAACCGACGAATTTGAATCTCGTATTGACCGGAAGCGGCGTGTCTGCAACATGGAACGCAGTCGTCGATACACAACCCGATTTGCCGCTCAAGGGCTATAATCTTTACCGGTCGAACGGACCTATTGCCTCCACGACAGGGCTCACACCGATCGTCAAGTCCGCGATCAACACGACCGTGGACACGTCGCCTTCGTTCGCCTATAGATTCTATGCGGTCGCAGCAGTGGACAGTCTCGGGAACGAAGGTCCGTTGTCGGATACCATAGACATCGACTTCCCGGTCTCGCCGGTCAGGAACCTGGTGTTCGAACGGATCGACAACGCAGCGCCCACGATCACCTGGCAGGCGCCTGTGGACAGCGGTAGTATCGCAGGCTATTACATTTATCGGAACAGGATCCGCATCATCGACTACCCGGTGCCGAATCTTTCGTACACCGATGGTTACTACACGAGCGGAACGATCTACGGCATCTCGGCAGTGGACGGTCTGGGGAACGAGAGCCCGGTCAGGGAAGTATCGGTTCCCGATCTCACGCTCGGGATCAAAGCAGGCACGAGCCTCAGAAGGGGTCTGCTCGAAACCATACCCATCATCATAACATCGGGCAGTACGGCCGGCCTGAGCATCGATTCCATAGATGTCAAAGTGGGCGCCGCCCCGATCAGTTCCATCCAGGGGCCCTTCGATCTCGGCGCGAACACCACGCTGCAATTAGAGAAAGTCGCGGCCACGACAGTCGATGCGCAATCACCGGTCGCCGTCTACATCCAGGCCAATTGGTCGCCGTCCCCGGGCGTGACCGTAAAACTATCCAGGACAGTAGCAGCTGAAGTCCTGGGATCGAGCTCGAGCATGGAGATCTTCAACGATCCACTCGTCCGGAACACGGACGCGAAAGTCCGGCTCAAGGTGAACAACATCGGCACCAGCCAGATGGAGATCGTGACGAGCGAGAACAACGGCAAGACGACAAAGGTCAGGATCAATCTCAAGGACCAGGACGGAAACCTCCTGTCCACGGGATACCTCGATCAGAGGATCGGCAATGCCATCGTGAACGGGGCGGGGTTTGCAGTGGCGCGCATCAACCCGAACGAAAGCTTCATGACCGATCCGATCCTGCTGCCTGTGCCTGTTTCCGCCCCCTACAAAGTGATCATCGAGGCGGTGGTAGAGAACACCTATTACCATTACGCCAAGACCGACCAGGTGACCGCGCCGGGTATGAAGGGCACGGCTGAGTCCTACATTCAGGAAACAGCGTATCGAGCTAGCGCAGCGCCCGACAAAACCTTCTATGCCATGGCCCAGCCTGTGGTAATTACCGGTTCTGCCATCAGCAATGAGCCATCAGCGAACAACCAGCTGGTTCCCAACGTTCCGGTGAAGCTCGGCATTTCAGTGAATGGCTTTGACCGGTTCTACACCGTCACGACCGATGTCTCTGGTAATTTCAGCTACACCTTCACGCCGGGAAGCAACGAGGCAGGCTCCTACAACCTCTGGGCAGTACACCCCGATGTCAAGGACAGGACCGTCCAGGCAACGTTCTCTATAGCCGGGATCTCGATCAACCCGAACTCGGCCAATGTCAGATTGGCGAGAAACCGCAGTCTGGACATCCCGGTCACGATAAGCAACTTCGGCGGCGGAGCTCTCACCGGGCTGGCGTTTGAGATGAGTTCCAGCAGCGGGATCTCCGCAGGTGTTATCAACAACGGAGACACAACGCTTACGGCAGGGGAAAAGCAGTCAATCACGCTTCGTCTCACGGCCGATTCCTCCGCGCCGGCCACGGGTTGGGCTACTGTGAAAGCGACGACTACCGAAGGATTATCAGTCACCCTCAACGCCTCGATCACCATGGTCAGCCTCAGCCCGATCATCAGCACCAGCCCATCGTATATCGATATCGGCATGGTCCGGGGAGACCAGAAGATAGCTACCTTCACCATTACGAATGCGGGAGAGGACACGCTCAGGAACGCGCGCATCGACGGTCCGTCCACATCGTGGATGAATCTTACGCAAGACAAGATAATCGGCGATATTGCTCCGGGCTCTTCCCGGTCGGTCAGTTTCATGTTCAGGCCGCCGAGCACCCTGGCTCAAGCGGTTTATGATGATCAAATCGTCATTTACTCTGATAATCATATACCTTATGCCTATCATATTCAGGTTACGGTTTCGAGTAATGCAGTCGGCAGCGTTTACTTTACCGTGCAGAACATGCTTGCGGAAAAAGTCCCCAATGCAACGATCACATTCCAGCATCAACTGCTCAGAGATCTGATTTATACGGTCAAGACCGAGACAGACGGCACTGCCACTAAATATGACATTCCCGAGGGAAGGTATGCCATTAACGTTACACCTCCTCCGGGGCACTTGCCTTATTCAGGGACGTTTGTCATAAGTCCGGGGATGACAACAACAAGCTCGATCATTCTCGAGGTGAAGCTCGTCGATGTAACCTGGAGTGTGGTACCGACGACCATACAAGACAAGTACGAGATCAAAATCTCTCAGACCTTTGCAACCAATGTCCCGTTGCCCGTGCTCGTAACCGAGCCGCCGGTCATCAATCTTCCCAATATGCAGCCGGGGCAGGTCTTTAATGGCGAATTTACCATTACAAACTACGGGCTGATAGCGGCAGTAGATATGAAAGTGACGCTCCCGACGAGCATTTTGGACTATGACGTGGAAGTCTTCACTGCATCGATACCGAAAAGAATAGGGGCAAAGCAGAAAATAACTCTGCCATTTAAGGTGACAAGGCGGCAGGTTATTGCCTCAGGTTTCACTGTGCTGAATTCAGGAATGTACGCCTGTAACGCCGAATCCCCGCTTCGCCTGTTCAATGATTCAGTGATATCCTTGCTTTTCGAT
>JAFNGD010000150.1 GCA_017885365.1 Nitrospirota bacterium | reverse complement strand
CGGGCATATAGATCTCGAGATCGTATTTCCGCTTCCGGACGAGGGCAAGATAGTCCCGGAGCTTGCCGTAGGGGATATGGACGTGGACTGGCTCCATTGGACCTCAGCCCTTTGCGGGACAGGCCCCTGACGCGCAGCCTCCCCCGGCACATGCCGGGGCCTTGGTCTCCGTCGCAGGCGCTGCCGGCTTCTCCGTGTCGGTGCCTTTTTTCCGGTCTGCGGACGGGTAATCGGACGCATACCACCCTCCGCCCTTGAGCACGAACGCAGCGGACGAGAGCACTTTTTTGACGCCGGACGCATGGCACAGCCGGCACTCGGTCAACAGGGGATCGCTGAACTTCTGGATTACCTCGAAACGGCGCCCGCAGGAGCCGCATTCGTATTCATACATTGGCATAGTATTGTACCTCCTTGTCATAGTACCATGTTTCAGGCCGTACATAGTAAACAAAAGCCAGAAGAAAAACAAGCGGTTTCTGGCCCCGCCCTTCTGCGCGACGACGGGTGACAATCCCGGTCATTTATGGTACAGTATCCGCAGGATCAGAACATCTCATTGACAAGGGGATATGCCATGCTTACCGGAAAAGAAGACCTGCTTCAGGCCCTCGTGGAGGCCTACATCATGGAAAAGGGCACGAAGGAGTTCTATGCCCTGGCCGCATCGAAATCGGGCGCAGCGGCAAAGAAAAGCTTCGAGGACCTTGCCGCATGGGAGAACCGGCACATGATCTATCTCCAGTCGCTGTACCAGTCGGCCCTCGACGACCGCGAGCTGCTGGAGTTCGAGGCGTTCAGCAGGGAGGTCCCGGCGCCGGTCACCGAAGGCGGCATGCCCATCAAGGACCTCGAGAAGAAGATCGAGAAGTTCAGCGTCCAGAACGAGAAGGACGCTCTCTCCCTTGCCATCAACATTGAAGCAAAAGCGTATAACTTCTACAAGGGACTCGCTGCGAAAGCGCCGGACATCCAGACAAAGGTGATCTTCGAGGAGATGATGGTGCAGGAAACGAAGCACATGGACGAGATCAACGCCATGAAGAAGCGGCTTTCGTCGAACTAGGCCATGACCCTTCCATTCCTCCGCCGGCCGGGGACCTCACCGCGCCGGCGATTTTGTTTCCTGAACCGGCTCTTCGCCCTGCTGGCCGCCATCGCGCTTGCGGCGGCAGGTCCCATTGCCGCCGGGACCGCCGCCCCTCCTTCCGAACGGGTGCTCGTCACCGACGTGGTCGACGGGGACACCATCAAGGTGCTCCGCGGACGCCGCCAGGAGACCGTGCGGCTCATCGGTGTGGACACGCCCGAGACCGACAGGCCGGGCACGCAGGTCCAGTTCTATGGCCCCGAAGCCTCGCTCTTCACGAGGCGCAGCCTGCTCGAAAGGCGGGTGCGGCTCGAATTCGAGCCTCCTGACCGGCCGGGCGGCGGCAGGGACAAATATCACCGCCTTCTCGCCTACGTCTTCATAGATGACGGCAGGAGCTTCAACCAGATGCTCGTCGAAAAGGGATATGGCAGGGCCTATACCCTGTATCCCTTCCCGTACGAGCAGGCGTTCAGGAAAGCGGAACAAGCCGCCCGCGCTGCCGGCAGGGGCATCTGGAACGAGGCAAAGCGGGCCGAGTGGTCCGACCCGGCGCGCCGGGGCAAGGTCATCGGGAACATCCGCACGAACATCTACCATGTCCCGGGGCAGCGCTACTATGATGCGATCGGCGAGAAAAACCGCGTCTACTTCTCGTCCGAGGCAGCTGCACGGGAAGCGGGATTCCGCAAAGCGAGGAACTGATCGACGCGGCCTCCGGCAATTGCGGTTTGCGCGGTTTCCTGTCGCTTCCAGGTTTGTACGAGATACCATCCATATCACATGCCATGATCGACCTGAAAGGACTCACCCCGAAAGAGATCGAGCTGTTCTGCGCCGGCGAACTCGGCCAGAAGCCCGGCCAGGGGCTCCGCGTCGCGGTCCGGCTCTACCGGAAACGCCGGGAGTCCATCGATGCGATGACGGACCTGAATCGTCCGCTCCGGGAACTGCTCAAGTCACGCTGCACGATCACGACGCTCGCGGTGGAACGTTCAGAAGTCTCGGAGGATGGGACCGTGAAGCTGCTCTACCGGCTCGACGACGGGAACAGCGTCGAGGGCGTTCTGATCCCCGGTCCGGACCGCCTGACGCTCTGCGTTTCGACCCAAGTCGGCTGCGCCTCGGGCTGCGGGTTCTGTCTGACGGGAGCGGGCGGATTGATCCGGAACCTGACGACTGCGGAGATCGTGAACCAATTCTTCGCTGCATCCCGTCATGCCGGCAGACGATCCATCACGAACATCGTGCTCATGGGGACCGGCGAACCGCTCAGCAACTATGACGCGGTGAAGAAGTTCGTCGAGACGGCCATTGACCGGCACGGGCTCGGCTTCTCGCCGAAGAAGGTGACGCTCTCCACCTGCGGCCTCGCGCCCATGATCGAACGTCTGGCGGACGACGGCGTCGAGGTGAGCCTCGCCGTGTCGCTGAACGCGACGACCGATTCCCTCCGCGACCGGATCATGCCGGTGAACAAAGCATATCCGATCGAACGGCTGATGAAAGCGCTTCGGTATTACGGGGGGCGGACCGGAAGGACCGTGACGATCGAATATGTGCTGTTCAAGGCGATGAACGACGCTGATGAGGACGCTGCCCGGCTCGGCGAGCTGCTGCGCGGCATTCCCTGCATGATCAACCTGCTCCTGTTCAACCCCTTCCCGGGCAGCGCATTCGAACGGCCGGACGAGGAGCGGGTCTATGCGTTCCGGAACCTGCTGCTCCGGGACGGTTACGTGGCCGTGGTCAGGAGCAGCATGGGGAGGGACATCTCCGCTGCCTGCGGCCAGCTCAGGGCCGCGGGTAAACCAGAATAATATTACCGCTTAGAATAGAACAGCCTGTAGATGTCCTTGTACATCCGGGTAACACCCGGTGGATGTTCCTCCGGAAAAGACCGAAAAAAAGGGCCGGATTCATCATCCGGCCCTGCATACTATATTATTATTCCTTGTTGCTGCCTGGGGATCAAAACTCCGGAACCTTGCCTCCCGCGTCGGTGATCTCCTTCATGATGTCCGCCCGCCTGATGGTGAAGGCGTTCTTGGACCAGCTCAGGACATAACGGTCGATCCTGCTCTGGACCGCTCCACCGCCCTCGGCCGAGAATGGGACACGCTTGCAGTCGCCGTTCAGGCAGACATCCATATCGAGCTTGCTGGTCCCCTGCGGCGTNNCCGCTCTCATCGATATAGAAGAACCGTCCGGTCCAGTCACGATAGCACGGCGCTGCCTCGCACAGCAGGTAGTTCTGCTTCGAGCGGTAGAGCTTGCCCCCGATGCTCTTGCCATCGTTGAAATTCGTGATGACCTTCGTGTTGATTCTGGGCGTGATCTTCAGGTCGGAGGCCCCGGAATCCTCGAAGTCCACACGGATGATGTTCAGGTGCAGCTCGCGGCGTTCGTCCTCGGCGCTCTTCGGGGCTTTTATCGCGACGGCAGGCGCGGTCTTCTTCGCCTCGGGCTTCTTTCTCTCCTCGACCTTCGCCTTCGCCACGGGCTCCTTCTTCTTGTGCTCCGCCTCAGCCGCCTTGCGCTCCGCTTCAGCTTTCCGCTCCGCCTCGGCCCTCTTCATGGCCTCTTCCCGGGCAACCTCCTTGAGATCCACGAGCCGGTTCTCGTCGAATCGTCCTTCCAGCATCATGGTCTCGCCGGGTTTCAGGGTGAACTGACCCCGGATGACCTGCCCGCTGTGGCGGATGGCCACGGAATGCTCGCCCGCCGGCACATCCTCGATGAAGACGTCCGCATCGCCGCTGTACACGTCGTCGATATATACACGGCCGCCCACCAGCGAACTCCTCACATCGATGTGGCCGACATTGGCGGGCCTCTCATCGGCAGCCTGAACGGACCCGGCAGCCAAACATACCAACATCAAAACAAATAGCCTTATACGCATTGTTTCCCCCTGAAAGGATAGAGCCCTTTGGAATTGCTGGTAAAAATATAGCAGGATGCTGCAAAAAATCAAGAAAGAAACAGATTATTTTCCCCGGGCAGGAACTTGGGAAGGGCGCCGGTCAAAGGCCGGTTCCTGCTCCGGTATGCGGGAACGGGGTGACCGCCGCCGCTAATCATCGGAAACCTGGAGATAATCGCGGGGGGTCATAGGGATGGGCAGGAACTGTATCCCTGCCCGGTACCCCGTTTCAGCCTTCCTGCTCCATACGATCATGCCACCTTTGTGCGCGCCGACGGTGCTCCAGAACCAGATAAAGCCGGGAGCGAGCGGCACCTCCGACAGAATGCCCAGACCTCCGCCGCTGATATCCACTCCTTTCACCGTACAATCGACGCGCTCCAGCTTCCCGAACTGGATCACGGTGACGGGAATATCAGCACTTCCTTCGTATGCCTGCCTCGGGTATTTTCGTGTGCTTGCCATGTGTCCTGCTTGAACAGTGCTGAATAAAACATCAATAATTCAATGCTTGGCAGCCGTGAAGGCTGTGCGCTCCCTATTCATTCGGCAGCAACGGAACCATTGTTGGCCTAATTATAATATATTTTTTGGGATTGCGTAAAGGTATTTTTGTGGGATGTCAAATTTTTCTTGCAGGCTGGAACTCTGAGGACACCGATATTATTGCAACTCCCTGCAACGAGCGGAAAAAGACCTTCAGTCCTTAAAGCAGCCGTCGTTATCCCGGAAGCTGGCTGTCCCGCAGCATGCTGCGGAGAATGCGCTGCTCCCGGATTGAAGCTCCCAGCAGCAAGCCGCAGGGAATCTTCGATTCTCAAGGTTATTTCGTCATCCTAACCCGGAAACCCGAACAAGCCGAAACCAAAAGGCGGAAGTCATAATGTGTCTCACGCAATGACCAAGAAGCGGGCCATACTGAGCAACAGTTGAGAAGAATTATCTTCTTGAGTAATTCTAGTAACTCATCG
>JAFNGD010000149.1:191-3333 GCA_017885365.1 Nitrospirota bacterium | reverse complement strand
CTGAGGGGTACTAAGAAATGACAGCAATGTTTTTCATAAGCATTCTCAGTGTCATCAGTGTCAAAGCATTGCCGTGTCATAGGTCTTCACCTGAAGTTGATCGTTGTTCCAGGATGGAAAAATGAACATTCATCCGTTCCTCATAGAACTGGCGCAGGTTGCCGTGCTTTTGCTCGTCGCGCCGCTGTTCGCAGGCTGGGTGAAGATGGTGAAGTGCTGGTTGCAGGGCCGTACATCGCCGAGCATATTCCAGCCTTTCCGGGACATCAGGAAGCTGTTCTCGAAGGACGTGACCCTGGCAGAGAACGCGTCCTGGATCTTCCGGTTCACGCCCTATCTGGTCTTCGGCATTTCGGTCATGGCCGGCGGCATCATTCCCATTCTTTCCCTGGATCTGCCGCTCTCGGCCACGGCGGACGTCATCGCTCTCGTCGCGCTCTTCGCCATCGCACGGTTCTTCACGGCCCTGGCAGGCATGGACATCGGCACTGCGTTCGGCGGCATGGGATCAAGCAGGGAAATGACCATCGCGTCCCTGGCAGAGCCCGCCATGCTGATGGCAGTGTTCGCTGTTTCACTGGTCGCGAAGTCGACATCCCTGTCCCAGATGTCCTCCGTCATTGCGCAGGGCCATTCGCTGCTCCGGCCTTCGCTGGTATTCGCGCTCCTGGCCTTCATCCTGATCGCGCTTGCCGAAACGGGAAGGGTGCCGGTTGACAACCCGGCGACCCACCTTGAGCTCACCATGATCCACGAGGCCATGATCCTCGAATATTCCGGGAGACACCTTGCCCTCATCGAGTGGGCCGGAATGATGAAGCTCTTTCTCTTTGTTGCGCTCGGGATCGCGTCGTTCTTTCCCTGGGGGATCGCGCCGCATGGAGACCTGGCATCCCTTGTCGTTGCCTTGCTGTCCCTGCTGCTGAAGCTGGGGATGGTGGGCATCGGTCTGGTGCTGATCGAGACCGGTATGGCCAAGATGCGGATCTTTCGCATCACCGAGTTCCTGGGCAGCGCATTTCTCTTTGCCACGATCGGGATGATGTCGTACTTCATGCTGGAGTGATCGCTGCCAATGCGGAATTCGAAGTGCGGAGTGTGGAGTTAAATTCGTCATTACCGCGGAAGCGGGAGTCCAGGGCGTTCTCTTTTGAGTCACTGGATCCCGGATCAAGCCCGGCATGACGATGTACTGAGGGACAAATGAACCAGCATCTCGCATCCCAGCTCAACAGCCTGCTGGCGGCAATGATCCTGCTCACCGCCTTCGGCCTCGTCGTCCAGCGGCGGATGAACGCGCTGCTGCATCTCTTTGCCTGGCAGGGATTCCTGCTGGCCGTGAGCACCGCCATCGTGGGATATATGGGCGGCGCGCACGACCTGTACATATCATCGATCCTGACACTGGCGATCAAGGTGGCGCTGCTCCCGTACATCCTGCACAAGCTAATCGTGCAGCTCAAGATCCACAAGGAGATCGAGAGCGTGGTCAACGTCCCCACGTTGATGCTGATGGGGATCGGCCTGGTGATCTTCTCCTATCACCTGACCGCACCGATCAGGGAGCTCTCGACACTCGTGACCCGCTCGACCCTGGCTGTTGCCCTGGCCACGGTCATGCTGGGTTTCCTGATGATGATCACCCGCAAGCACGCGGTAACGCAGATCATCGGGTTCCTGGCCATGGAGAACGGCCTGCTCTTCGCGGCCACCAGCGCGACGTACGGCATGCCGCTCGTGGTCGAACTGGGCGTTGCGTTGGACCTGCTGATCGCGGCATTTATCTTTGGCATGTTCTTTTTCCATATCCGGACGACCTTTGACAGTCTTGACGTGAACCAGATGGCGAGGCTGAAGGAAGAGGATTAGCAAACACGAAAGTGTGAAGGCAGCAGGTCAGGAGGGGAAAGACGTGATGTCATCCCCACCGTTTCATCTTCGAAATATTCCAAGTTCGGCAGTATGAGGTCCTCATTTTGCTCCTGATACTTCTCATCGTTCCGCTCATCGCATCGCTAGCCCTGGCATTCATCGGCGACAGAAAGTACGCGCCTGAAGTGAACATCCTGGGGTCCGCCGCCACCTTCGGGTCGAGCGTGCAGCTCGCACTCCAGGTCTATGCCCGTGGCTCTATTCTCGCAGGAAACGATTTCTTCTTCATCGATGCGTTCAGCGTCTATCTCACGGTCCTTACCGCCCTGGTCTCCCTGACTACATCGATCTTCAGCAGGCGCTATATGCGGCGCGAACGGGAACACGGCACCTTGGGCCACCGCAGGATGCGTTTCTACCACTCCATGTTCCAGCTCTTCATCTTTGCCATGCTGCTCTGCCTTCTGACGAACAACGTCGGCGTCCTCTGGATCGCCATGGAGCTGGCAACGCTCTCCACGGTCCTCCTGGTCTCGCTCTATCGCACGCCTGCGGCGATCGAGGCAGCGTGGAAATATTTCATTCTGTGCGGCGTCGGCATTTCCCTGGCGCTCTTCGGGACCGTGCTGCTGTACTTCGCAGCGGAAAAGGTGCTCGGCGCGGGCGGCGCGGCGCTCCACTGGACGAACCTGGCGCAGGTGAGCGATCAGCTCGAGCCGACCATCCTGTCCCTCGCCTTTGTGTTCCTGGTGGTGGGATACGGCACCAAGGTCGGCCTGGTCCCGATCCACAATTGGCTCCCCGATGCGCACAGCGAGGGCCCCACGCCGATCTCGGCGGTCCTTTCCGGGCTTCTGCTGAACATCGCGCTCTACGCGATCGTCCGGTGCAAGGTCCTCGTGGATGGTTCCACCGGAACGCACCACTCGGGTAATATCATGATGGGCTTCGGCATCATCTCCATCATGGTCGCATCGTTCTCGCTCCTCAGACAGAAGGACATCAAGCGGCTGTTTGCCTACTCGTCCATCGAACACATGGGCATCGCGACCTTTGCCTTCGGGCTGGGCGGACCGGTCGCGACATTCGGCGCGCTCCTGCATATGCTGGTGCACAGCCTCACGAAATCGGCCATCTTCTTCACGGTGGGCCACGCGTCCCAGATGCACCGGACGCAGGAAATGGACAAGATCAAGGGACTCATCCGCGGGAATCCCCTCGTCGGATGGGGGCTTGCGCTGGGAGTGATGGCGATCGTGGGCATGCCGCC
>JAFNGD010000149.1:0-168 GCA_017885365.1 Nitrospirota bacterium | reverse complement strand
CATGGGAACGATCCCACCCTATCAGCATCGGCTCAAGGTAGCGCACATTCCCGTTATACTGCACCTGGCGCTGGTCCTTGTGCTGGGACTGTACATGCCGAAATTCCTCGCAGGCTGGTTCCAGTCGGCGGTCGTACTGTTAAAGTAGCGCGGAGTGCGGAGTGCGGA
>JAFNGD010000148.1:1927-6898 GCA_017885365.1 Nitrospirota bacterium | reverse complement strand
ACATGGCCACCATGCTCTGTTTTATCGTGACCGACGCGCTCGTCGCAGCGCCCATGCTCAGGAAGATGCTGACCTCCTCCGTAGACCGGTCGTTCAACGTGATCACCGTGGACGGAGACACCAGCACCAACGACATGGTCCTGTGCATGGCCAACGGCGCTGCGGGCAACAAGCGGGTCGCGCCGGGTACGAAGGACTACAAGAAGCTGCAGGCGTGCCTCGATGCGGTGACCCGGTCCCTCGCCATGCAGGTGGTGAAGGACGGCGAGGGTGCAACGAAGTTCGTGGAGATCATGGTCCGCGGTGCGAAGAACCCCGTGGAGGCAAGGCGCGCGGCCTCTGCCGTCGCGAAATCCAGCCTGGTCAAGACAGCCCTCTTCGGTGAGGACGCGAACTGGGGACGGATCATGGCCGTCCTGGGAAGCTGCGGCGTCGATATGGACGAGGCGCGGACCGACATCTCCTTCGGCAAGTCGAAGCTCGTGGAAAAAGGGGTGAGCATGGGCAAGCACGCCGAGAAGGAAGCTTCGGCGGCACTGAAGCAGCGGGAGGTCCACATCGGCATTGACCTGCACAAGGGGAAGGGCGAATCCACGATCTGGACCTGCGATCTTTCCACGGAATATGTGAAGATCAACGCGGCCTACCGGAGTTGACAATCCTGTTTCCCCGGTAACCGGTTGCAGTGCTCGGAACCCTGCAAAAATATAAGAAAAAAAGCAAAATTTCCCTTGACAAGACAGGGCGGAGTTGTTAATTTTACTCTTTACGATCTTTCTGATCAGGCCTGCGTCAATGCGTTTTTGCCTGAGGACATTAAATATTTATAAATATTATCATAAAGATACAGCCAGGAGGGGGGTGTAGGCAAAAGTGCCGAGCATACGATTACGAGACAATGAGCCCTTTGAGGCAGCGCTCCGCAGGTTCAAGAAGAGCATCGAAAAGGAAGGCATTCTTTCCGAAGTGAAGAAACGCGAGGCCTATGAGAAGCCGAGCGTGAAGCGGAAGAAGAAGGCGATTGCGGCCAGGAAGAAGGCCGCGAAGACCGCACGCATGTTCAGGAACGGATAGGACGGAGATGGGACTACGGGAACAGATCGACGCTGATATCAAGAACGCCATGAAGTCCGGCGCCAAGGACAAGGTCTCGGCCCTCCGGATGCTCTCCGCCGCGATCAAGAACAAGCAGATCGAGAAGCGGGCGCCGCTTGTTGACGGCGAGATCGTCGACGCCGTGCGTTCCCTCATCAAGCAGCGCAAGGACTCCATCGAGCAGTTCGCCAAGGGCGGCAGGCAGGACCTGGTGGACAAGGAGACGGCGGAGGTCGCCGTCCTCGAGGTGTACCTGCCCCAGCAGATGGCCCGCGAGGAGATCGAGAAGATCGTCCGCGAGGTCATCGCACAGACCGGCGCGCAGGGAGCGAAGGACATGGGCAAGGTTATGAAGGCCCTGGTGCCGCTCCTCGCGGGACGGGCGGACAACAAGCTGGTGAGCGAGCTGGTCAAGAGCTCATTGGGGTAGGAACCGGCGGTATGGAGAAGTGACGCGCAGAAACAGTTCAGCAGAACAGGGGGCCACGAGGATCGGGGCCCCCTGTTATTTTTTTCTGGAGCCGTGAGCAAGACGGACCGAGGACGACCCGGGCCGCGGCATTCCCGATCATGAACGACCACGCACTCAAGGTCCTGGAGTACGACAAAGTGCGGGAGATCGTGGCCCGCTTCGCAGCCTCGGAGCCCGGACGGGCGGCGGTCCTGCGGCTCTTTCCCTCGCATGACCGCGGCACTGTTGCGGGGCGGCTCGCGGAAACGCAGGAGCTCCTCGGGATCTTTGCCGCGGGCGAGCACCCGCCGCTGGACGTCATCGGGGACATCGGTCCCTCGCTCGAGAAGCTCCGTGCCGCCGGCGTGATGCTCCCGCCCGGCGAACTGCTCGCCATAGCGGCGACGCTTGCCGCGGCGCGCAGGCTCAAGGCCTTTTGCCAGCGCTTCGAGGGAGATGCGACGGGGCGGCGCGCAGCGCCGCTCCTGTGCGCACGGGCGGCGAAGATCACGCCGCTCAAGCCCCTTGAGGACGCGGTGCACGCGGCGATCGACGAGACCGGCGAGGTCCGGGACTCGGCGAGTCCCGAGCTCCGCAGGGTCCGGAAGCTCATCGGCCGGACGCGGGACACCATCATGGACCGCCTGACGCGCATCCTCCGGAACGAGGATGCGAAGAACGTGGTCCAGGAGCAGCTGATCACGGTCCGCGACGACCGGTACGTGATGCCGCTCAAACCGAACTTCCGGCAGAGCATCAAGGGCGTCGTGCACGGCCACTCCGGTTCGCGCGCGACGCTCTTCGTCGAGCCGCTCGAGGTCGTGGAGCAGAACAACCGGCTTGCCGAGCTCCGCATGGAGGAACGCGAGGAGACGGAGCGCATCCTGCGGGAGCTTTCGGCGCTCGCGGCACAGGACGCGGCCGTTATCGGGGCATCGGTCGAGGCCGCGGCGGGAATCGACGCTATCACGGCGCGGGCAAGGTTCGGTGTCGAGTTCAAGGCGGTCGTGCCGGAGCTTTCCGAACACGGCGGGATCGATCTTCGCGCCGCGCGCCACCCGCTGATCGTTGCAAAGCGTAAAGCGGGCGCAGCACAGGATGCGGTCCCGAACGACATCGATCTGTCCGGGAACAGCCGGGCACTCATCATCAGCGGGCCGAACGCGGGCGGCAAGACCGTCGTCCTCAAGACAATCGGTCTCCTCTGCCTTATTGCGCAGGCAGGCATCCCGGTGACCGCGGCCGAGGGCAGCAAGCTGCCGGTCTTCAGCGGCATTTTCGCCGACATCGGTGATGAGCAGAGCCTGGAACAGGACCTGAGCACGTTCTCCTCCCACGTGAGCCAGATCGCAGGGATCCTCAACGAGACGGGAAAGGATTCCCTGGTCCTGCTCGATGAGCTGGGCTCGGGCACGGACCCCGCGGAAGGGGCGGCCCTGGGCGCAGCGGTCCTCACAAGGCTGCTTGAACGCGGCTGTGTAAGCGTCATCACCACGCACCACAGCGTGCTCAAGCTTTTCGGGGCCCATACCGACGGCGCGGTCAACGCCGCGATGCAGTTCGATCCCGAGACACTGAAGCCGACCTACCGATTCATCCCGGGAAGGCCGGGCAGGAGCTACGGGCTGGACATGGCGGCCCGGCTCGGCGTGCCGGACAGCGTCGTGCAGGACGCCCGCTCGCGCCTCACCAGCGACGAGGCCGACCTCGACCGGCTCCTGGAGCAGGTAGAAGAGGATGCCCGGAAGCTCCGATCCGAACGGCAGCGGGCTGAGCAGGACCTGGCCGCGGCGCGCCGCTTCAAGGCGGAAACGGAGCAGCTCCTGAGGAAAGCGTCCGAGGACATGCGGACCGCGAAGGAGAAAGCAAAGCAGGAGGCTCGCGAGGTCCTCGCAGGCCTCCGGCAGAAACTGAAGGACCTGTCCGGCACCGCAGTGATCGACCGGGCAGCGGTCGTGCAGGAGCGCCGGGAGATCGAGGACCTGGCGAAGAAGCTCGAACCGGCGGATGAAGGGCCGGATGCGCAGCCCCCGGCAATTCACGGCAATATCCGTTCCGGCGACCGGGTACGGGTCCCGAAGCTCAAGAAGACGGGCACGGTGCTGTTCGCGCACGGCGATATGCTCGAGATCGACGCCGACGGCCTGAAGCTCAGGCTCCCGATGCGGGACGTGGTCCCGGCCGAAAGGGTTCCGGAGACGAGTCAGGCCGGTCCGGCATCAGGGTGGGGCGCGGACCTCGTGGAGCGCGAAGGCATGCCTGACCGCGTGAACCTCCTCGGCCTCCGTGTGAACGAGGCGCTCGCCGAAGTGGAGCAGTTCATGGACCGGGCCGGCATTCAGGGGTTCCAGCAGGTCATGATCATCCACGGCCTCGGCACGGGAGCGCTCAAGGCCGCGGTGACAGCGTTCCTGAAGGGCCATCCCCTCGTCGCATCCTTCCGGTCCGGTGAGCCCGCCGAGGGCGGGGCCGGAGTAGCTGTTGTGGAGTTGAAAAAATAAGGTGTATAGTGAAGATGTCATACGGCGGGTGCGGGACAGCGTCGACATCTACGACATTGTCTCAGGGTATGTTTCGCTCAAGAAAGCGGGCAAGAACTGGCTGGGGCTCTGCCCGTTCCACAGCGAAAAGACGCCGTCGTTCANNGAGGCGGTGAAGCAGCTCGCAAGCCGCGCCGGCATCACGCTCCCCGAGAGCAGGCCGCGGCAGGACGAGAGGAAGAGCGACGACGAGCGCAAGGCGCTCCTCAAGATCACCGCAGAAGCGGCGGACTACTTCCGGCGCGAGCTCGAAGGCCCTGCCGCGAGCGCCGCGTGGGCGTACCTCGCGAAACGCGGCCTGACCGAAACGGTCATCAGGGATTTTTCCCTGGGGTACGCGAGGCCCGAGTGGGATGGTCTGCTCAAGCATCTCCGCCAAAAGGGCCATCCACCGGCGCTGCTGGAGAAGGCGGGGCTCATCGTCAAGCGGAGCGAGGGAGAGGGCCACTACGACCGGTTCCGGGGCAGGATCATCTTTCCCATCCGGGACATCAGCGGCAATGTGATCGCCTTCGGCGGCAGGGTGATGGACGACTCTCTGCCCAAGTACCTGAACTCGCCCGAGACGCCCCTCTACAGCAAGAGCAACGTGCTCTATTGCCTGGACCAGGCGAAGGAGCCGGCGAGGAAGCAGGGCTACTTCATCATCGTCGAGGGATACCTCGACGCCATCGCCTGTCACCAGTATGGCGCGAAGAATGCCGTGGCCACGCTCGGCACGGCCCTGACGGACGGCCACTTGCGGCTCATGCGGCGGTTTGCCCAGAAGCTCATGCTGATCTTCGATCCGGACCCGGCAGGCGTGAAGGCCACCTTGCGCGGGTTCGAGCTCTTCGCCGGGAGCGGGATGAAGGTGAACGTGGTGTCGCTGCCCGACGGCGACGA
>JAFNGD010000148.1:0-1864 GCA_017885365.1 Nitrospirota bacterium | reverse complement strand
AAGGTGGAACGCGAGGCCGAGATGCTGCGGTTCATCGCCAGGCTCCCGTCGGGCATCGAGCAGGACCATTATCTCAAGAAGACCGCAGAGGCCCTGAACGTCGACGAAGCGACCTTGCGCCAGGACATGGCGAAGCAGCGCANNCGCCCGAGGATTTCACGGACCCGCTCTACCGGCGGGCCGCGGAGCGGATCTTCTCGGTGCTGAAGAGCGGCGGGGAGCTCCATCCGCGCTCACTGGCCGTCGCGGGCGATGACGAGCTGAGCCGGCTCATCTCCCATTACAGCGTTCTGGAGATTGCCTACAGCGACCAGACGGGAACGGACCAGAACCAGAAGGTGAGCTTGGAAAAGACCTGCGCGGACTGTGTGGACCGGATCAGGCAGCACGGCTCGGCGAAGCGGATGAAGTCGCTGCTCGCATCGATACACGAGGCGGAGTCCCGCGGTGACAAGGACCGGCTCCGGTCGCTCCAGGAAGAGCTTGTTCAGATGCGGCGCCGGGCGACTTAGTAGCAGAGCGCCGTTGCGGCAGAGAAGATATTGGAGGAAGGAAGACAGGTATGCCGAAACCAGAGCAGAAGGGCATGATCAAGCGGGGCAAGGCAGGAGATGCCAAGAAACCTTCGGGAGCCAAGGAACAGGGCTATATCCCGTTCGAGGAAGGCGCTGAGCCGATCGCGCCCGAGGAGGTCTCCACGGAACAGCTCGATAGCATCATCTCCCTGTTCGGCGATGAGGAGCTGGACGTCGAGCTCGGCGCACCCCGTCACGACGGCAAAGCCCGGGCTGCGGGCGAAGAGGAGGCGGAAGAGGGGATCGAGACCGAAGACGCCGGACTCGAAGAGGCCGCCGAGGAAGAGGCCGAGGAAGAAGATGTGGACGTGGGGCTCGGCAAGACCGACGATCCCGTCCGGCTCTACCTCAAGGAGATGGGCACCGTGCCCCTCCTTTCCAAGGAGGGCGAGGTCGCCATTGCCAAGCGGATCGAGGAGAGCAAACGCGAGGCGGCGCAGATCATCTACAGCCTTCCTTTTTCCATGCAGGACGTCCGCGACCTCGGAGACCGTCTGCGCAAGGGCAAGATCAGCATCCACGAGATCGTGCATGCCGGTGATGACGACTTCGAGGACCTCCAGATGCAGAACGAGGACGAGCTCCAGGCACGGGTGCTCAAGCTCATCAATGAGATCGACAAGCACGGCCGCGACCTGAACACGCTCCTGAAGAGCGCTGCCAGCACCCGCCTGAGCGAGGCGAAGAGAAAAGGCATTCGCGACAAGGCGCAGACAACGCGCTACGCCCTCTTCGACAAGCTTGAGGCGCTCAATATCCATTGCCGCCAGACGGACCGGCTGGTCATGAAGGTCCGCGAGCTGGTGACCGAGATCAACCAGAGCGAACGCGAGGTCCACGCCTTCGAGCGGAAGACGGGGAAGACCGTCCCCGAGCTCCGGGAGGTCTTCCGGAAGGTCCGCGTGGGCGGACGCGATTTCAAGAACGCGGCCAAGAAGGTGGGCATCAAGCCCGAGACGCTGCTCGACATGGAGAAGGCCTATCGGAACGCCGCCAAGCGCGTCAAGAAGGTGGAGCAGGACTGCGGCGTCCCTGCGGACAGCCTGCGGAAGGCGCTGCGGGCCTACGAGCGGGCCGAAGAGCGGGCGAAGCTCGCCAAGAGCGAGCTGGTGGAGGCCAATCTCCGGCTGGTGGTGTCCATTGCCAAGAAGTACACCAACCGCGGGCTCCAGTTCCTCGACCTCATCCAGGATGGCAACATGGGGCTGATGAAGGCCGTCGAGAAGTTCGAGTACCGACGGGGCTACAAGTTATCGACCTACGCCACGTGGTGGCTCCGCCAGGCCATC
>JAFNGD010000147.1 GCA_017885365.1 Nitrospirota bacterium | reverse complement strand
GGGGCCGGTTGACTTCTTTCCTTTTTTCGTCCCAATTATCCCCCCGTAACCAATGCTCTCAGGAAACTCTTATGGTCGCGTCTTGTCGGGCTGTTGCCCAAAAATCGAATTTATGCTTCGACAGGCCTGTCCTGAGCNNCGAAGGGCTCATGCTTCGACAGGCTATGCTTCGACAGGCTCAGCACGAGCGGAAAACGTTCATGTTACCAAGGGCCATGCCGTTCGCCCGGTGCCCTTCGTTTCACCGTTCATCCTGAGCATTTCGAAGGGCAAACGGAGGTTTTTTCCAACAGCCTGTTGTATTTTGACTGATAAAGAATATATATTAAAATATAAGCTGAGACCTTGTCGATGTTGCTCCTTGGGAGCGCTCCCGGCCCGTCAAGACTGATGTCTGTAATAGAGTGCTGCGGTACCTACGGAAATGACTGAAACAAAAGTGTTTGACAAGTTTAGCATCATCAAGGGCGATGGACAGCATTTGTCTGCCATCCTCATGAGGCCTCCCCGCGGAAAGATCGAGAGACTCCTGTATATCGTCCCCCTTGCCGGTTCAGGTGCCTCGCAGCAGATACTGCGGTTCCGGGCGTTGACCCGGGGCGGCTCAGCACTGCTGTCATTCGAGTACCAGGGCCACGGAAGATCCGACGGGACCTTTAGCATCGAAAAGACCCTGGAAGATGCGGAAACAGTGCTTCTCTGGGCTTGCGAACATGCGGCAAAGGGAGATCTGCCGCTCCATGTCCTCTCGACCTGTTATAGTGCCATCCCGCTGCTGAGCTGCTTCAGAAACAGGCCGAACCGCTTCGGGGTCCGGTCGTTGAGCGGCGTGGCGAGTTTGTTCGATCTGAACCATATTATCAGGCTCGACAATTTTCTCCTGCGCTATTTCCGCGATGGCCATGGTCGGGCCATAAGCCCCTCCCAATTCATTCAGCGTATCCGTTCCGGCATCATTGATCGGGACGGCGATATTTTCAGAAACTCGGTGAAGGACTTCCTGAAGGGATTGTTCCCGGAGCTGAACATAACGCGGGATTCCTTCGAAGAGCTGCAGTTCAGTCGAATCGATATCCCAGAGACGATGGAACAGATCTCCCAGATGAGACCTTTGGCCGGCGTACGCCTTCCTGATAACATTCCTTGCTTCTTTTTGTACGGCCGGAGAGATGCCTTGATGGGCCTCGACGCTCCCGCCGGGAGGTCCCGATACGAATCGCGGGTCAGGAGCATTGCGCCCCATGCGCGAATCCTTTCTGTCGATACCGATCATTATGGAAGGGGTCCTGACCATGATGTGGTCATCCGTGAGCTCCACCGTTTTTTCGAGGAGCATGATGGCGGTCCTGGCGTGCCCAGCGAGGGGCCNNTTCGACAGGCCTGTCCTGAGCATGCCGAAAGGCTCAGCACGAACGGAAAAAGTTCATGATAGCAAAGGGCATACGGGAGGTGACTGTCTCGATGCTATCGCCCGAGGCAGTATGGTTGCGACTATGATGCCCGCTTCTCTATAATGAGAAACCGTTTGATATGCAATTGCCATTCTGATATAGTTTCACGAAATAGGACGACCGGGTTTCGGGACCCTTTTCGAAGAACAGATCAAACATTCGCTTTTCCGCACGCGACAGCATCCTCAAGTAGGCCCGCCCCGCGACTCGTTGTCAACCGGCATATCCGTTTTCCCCCGCCCGTATAGGAGGTTTTCTTGGACCACAGCACCGCCGGCACCTTCCGGCGTGTCTTCTCCCTGCCGGTCATCGTGGCCGCACTCGGGTACTTTGTCGACATCTACGACCTGGTGCTCTTCAGCATCGTGCGCGTGCCGAGCCTCAAGTCGCTCGGCGTCGAGGGCAAGGCGCTGACCGATTACGGCGTCGATCTCCTCAATATGCAGATGGCGGGCATGCTGGTCGGCGGTATCATCTGGGGCATCCTGGGCGACATGAAGGGCAGGCTGAAGATCATGTTCGGCTCCATCTTCCTCTACTCGATCGCGAACATGGCGAACGGGATGATCTCGTCCATCCCCGCGTACTACGCCCTGCGGTTCATCGCCGGTATCGGGCTCGCGGGGGAGCTTGGCGCGGGCATCACGCTCGTGTCCGAGGTGCTGCACAAGAGCGTCCGGGGCTACGGCACCATGCTCGTGGCTTCTGTCGGCGTGTCCGGCGCCATTCTGGCGAACATGATCGCCAAGGCCTACGACTGGCGCATCGCCTTCATCATCGGCGGCATCCTCGGCCTGCTCCTGCTCATTGCCCGGCTGCGCGTGGCAGAGTCGGGCATGTTCAAGGCCATGGACGAAAAGACGGGCGTCGGACGGGGCAGGATGCTCGCGCTCTTCACGGACCGCAAGCGCTTCTTCCGCTATCTCAATTCGATCCTCATCGGCGTGCCGATCTGGTTCGTCGTCGGCATCCTGATCACCTTCTCGCCTGAGTTCGCCAGGTCTTTCGGCACCACCGGCCCGGTCTCGGCAGGGAACGCGGTCATGTTCTGCTACCTGGGGCTGATCTTCGGCGACATGTCGAGCGGCCTGCTGAGCCAGCTGCTGAAGAGCAGGAAGAAGGTGGTCCTTCTCTATATGATCCTCACCATCATAGCGGTCGCCTTCTACTTCCTGCAGGGCAGCCGCAGCCCTGAGTTCTTCTACGGCGTCTGCTGCGCGCTCGGGTTCAGCGTCGGCTACTGGGCCATCTTCGTGACCGTTGCCGCCGAACAGTTCGGCACGAACCTGCGCGCGACCGTGGCCACGACGGTGCCCAACTTCGTGCGCGGCATGGTGGTGCCCATCACCCTGCTGTTCCAGTATTTCAAGCCGAACCTCGGCCTCGAAGGAAGCGCCCTCGCGGTCGGCGCCATCTGCACTATCGGTGCGTTCATCGCATTGGTATCGCTCGAAGAGACGTTCCACAAGGACCTGGACTATTTCGAGGAATTCCTATAATCGGTACCGAGCATTTGGACGCGGATGGACGCGGATAGCGTAAAACGACCACAGCATCGTTAACTTCATCGTCTTGCCACCGAGTACAGAGCCGCAGACCACAGACAGTTCGGCTGAACTCACGTCGAACCTCTGTGGTAAAAGATGTTGACAATAACACAGCTTGCTGCAGGGAGCTGCGCCCTCCGAAGATGGCATTGAAATGTAAGCCCGATTCTGATAGAGTAAGCGTGTTCATTTCTGATACTAATCTCATAAAGGAGGCAGGAACATGAAGAGACTTCTCATGACGATGGCTTTGGTGGTATCGCTTGCTATCCCGGCAGGCGCGGCGGACACGATCAAGATCGCCCTGACCGGACCGTATTCCGGCGGTTCGGCGCCCATGGGCACGTCCGCGCGCGACGGCTCGAAGCTGGCCATCGCCGAGATCAACGCGGCCGGCGGCATACAGGTGGGCGACAAGAAGATGAAGATCGAGATCCTCGAGCGGGACGACGAGGCCAAGAACGAGCGCGGCGCCCTCATCGCCCAGGAGCTCGCCTCCCCGGCCGACCTGT
>JAFNGD010000146.1 GCA_017885365.1 Nitrospirota bacterium | reverse complement strand
TGGGAAACATGAACCCCGACAGGAGCACCGCCGGCATGTAGAACAGAAATGTCGACATGAGCGCCTGCTGCTGGGTCTTAGCCACGGTGGAGATCACGAGCCCGATGCCAAGGATCGACAGGAGGTAGATCGCCGTTGACAGCGGCAGCAGCACGAGCGAGCCGTGGATAGGGATGTCGAATACCAGGACGCCGAAGACCGTGACCAGGACCATATCGAAGAACGCGATGATGGCGAACGGGATCGTCTTGCCCAGGATGAGCTCGGCGGGCCTGAGCGGCGTGACCATGAGCTGTTCCATGGTCCCGATCTCCCGTTCGCGCACCACGGCCATGGACGTGAGCAAGAGCGACGTGAGCATGATCACCATGGCGATGACGCCCGGCACGTTGTAGTTCTTGCTTTTCAATTCAGGGTTGTACCACGCCCGCTGACGCAGATCGATCCTGACGGGCGGCGCTGAACCTGCCGGGACAAGGTCCCGCATGTACTTGAGGATGATACGGTTCGCGTAATCCAGCGCGACGATCCCGGTGTTCGAGTCGGTCCCATCGACGAGAAGTTGAACGGTCGTGGGGATACGCCGGCCAAGGTCCGCTGCGAACCCGCGATCGATCTGCAAGGCCACCGTGACCCGCGACCGGTCGAGCAGATCCTGGACCTCGGCCGGCGAACCGGGCGTGTAGAGGACATCGAAATAGCTCGATGCCGTGAGCCTCCGCACCAGCTCCCGGCTTTCATACGAACGGTCCAGGTCGTACACGGCAGTGGGAATATTGTTCACATCCATGGTGACCGCGTAGCCGAACACCATGGTCTGGAGGAGCGGGATGACAAAGACGATGGCCTTCATCCTCTTGTCGCGAAAGATCTGGATGAACTCCTTGATCACCATCTGTTTTATTCGTTCAACGCTGTCGCTCAGCATGATGTCCCCTGGACCCTGTCCCTGTATCCGTTTTTATCCTATCCCCGAGTCTCCGCGTCTCCGCGTCGACCTGCCCGTTGTAATTCTGTCCTCGCGTCAACCTGTCTCCCCGTCCCCGTGTCTGCTTTCTATCACCCGATCCTCTTTTCTAACTTCCGGTTCGCGATGACAAACGTAACGACCGCGAAGATCAGGAGGAAGACCGCGTCGGCGATCAGGAACCGAACGGTGCTTCCCTTGAGAAAGAGGCCTTTCAGGATCGCCACAAAATACCGGGCCGGAACGATGCGGGTCAGGACCTGGAGCGGTTTCGCCATGTTGGAGATGGAGAACATGAATCCCGACAGGAGGAACGCCGGAAGGTACGTTGCGACCACGGAGATCTGGCTCGAGACCAGTTGAGACTTGGTCAGAATGGAGATGATGATGCCGAAGCTGAGCCCACCGAAAAGAAAGACCGCGGAAATGACGCTTAGGAGGAACAGGCTCCCCTTGAACGGTACCTCGAACAGCATGGTGGCCATGGTGATGGATAGTCCCATGTCGATGAACCCGATGAGAAAATAAGGGGCTATCTTCCCCAGGATAAGCTCGGGTGTTTTAACGGGTGTCGCAATAAGCTGCTCCATGGTACCCCGCTCCCATTCCCGGGCGATGCACAGCGAGGTGAGGAGCGCGGCGATCACCATCATGATGACGGCGATGAGGCCGGGCACAATGAAATTCCGCGACTTGAGCTCCGGGTTGTACCAGACCCGCGAACGCGTCTCGATGAGCGGCTTCAGGGCGATCCCGCTGATGCGCTGCCCGTAGATCTCAGAAAGCGCCGCAATATAACCGAGGGCAATGGTCGCCGTATTGGAATCGCTCCCATCGACGATCACCTGGAGCGCGGCCGGCCTTCCCGCTCTGATGTCCCGGGAAAAATCAGTGGGTATCGTCAATCCCACCCGTGCCGCGCCGGAATCCAGGGAGTCTCCAATCTCCCGGTGGTGCTCCGCGTACCGCACGACCTTGAAATATCCCGATGCCGTCAGGTCCGCAATGAGTTCCCTGCTCAGGCTGCTCCGGTCGAGATCGTGTACGATGGTCTTGATATCGTCCACGTCAAGCGATATGGCGTATCCGAAGATGAGCAGGAGCAGCACCGGCATCAGGAAACCCATGGCGAGGCTCAAGGGGTCCCTGATGATCTGGAGCATCTCTTTTTTCGCGATAGCCTTGATGCGGATGAATTTCATAATAGATCAGTCGATAGTCAAGGATCAGTCCACAGTCATAGTGCAGTCAACTGCCGACTGCTCCTCGACTGCTTCTCGACTGCCCCTCGACCGCCTCTCGACTGCCTCTTGACTGCCTCTTGACNNCTCTTGACTGCCTCTTGACTGCCTCACGACTGTTCTATGAGCGTCACGAACACGTCTTCCAGCGACGGGATGATCTTCTCGATGCGATGCACGGTGATGCCCGCCCCGGCCAGCAGGTTTCTGAGCCGGGGGATATCCTCCGGGGCGGACCCCACCGTTGCGTGCAGAACACTCCCGAAGATGGCAGTTTCGACTCCCTGGCGGCCCAGCGCCTCCATGGTCAGAACGGCGTTCTCCGTCTCGATTTCGAGGACGTCGCGTGTCATGTGCTGCTGCCGCAGTTCACTGGGCGTACCCTCTGCGATGATCGCTCCACGATAGATGAGCGCGAGCCGGTCGCAATAGTCCGCTTCATCCATATAATGGGTCGTGACGAAGACCGTGGTCCCGGCCTTGGACATCTCGTAGATGAGCTTCCAGAACCCCCGTCGGGACAGAGGGTCCACACCCGATGTCGGCTCGTCCAGGAACAGGATGGAAGGCTCGTGCAGGATGGCGCAACCCAGTGCCAACCGCTGCTTGTATCCTCCCGGGAGGGTCCTGGTAAGGGCGCTCCCGCTGTCCCGAAGCCCGGCCATTTCCAGGGCCCAGAGTTTCCGGGCCTGCTTCTTTGCCTGCGGTACGTTGTAGATGCCGCTGAAGAAATTGATGTTCTCTTCGACCGTAAGGTCCTCGTAGAGCGAGAACCGCTGGGACATGTACCCGATGCTCTTCTTGATCTCCTCGGACTGGATGATGATATCGTACCCGCCAACGGTCCCCTCCCCGCCGGTGGGTATGAGAAGGCCGCAGAGCATGCGAATGGTCGTGGACTTGCCCGCGCCGT
>JAFNGD010000145.1 GCA_017885365.1 Nitrospirota bacterium | reverse complement strand
CGGACGATCACGGTGAACGAGGCCAAGCCGAAGACCGAGCGCTCGGGTGGCGGTGGTGGTAGGGATCGCGGCGGATACGGCGGCGGTGGAGGAGGAAGGTCTTGGAGATAAGAGTTCTCTCAAGGGACATCGAAAAGGCCCTGCGAACCCTGAAAAAGAAGCTCCAGCTCGACGGGCTCTTCGGGGAGCTGAAGAAGCGGCGCCATTACGAAAAGCCCTCGGTGAAGAAAAAGAACAAGCAGCTGGAGGCGGAGAAGCGAAGGCGGAAGCTCCTCAAACGGGCGCGGTCATCCGGTTCAGGACCGCGGCCGGGAAGGCCGTCGTCGACGCCCGCTGCATAGAACGGCCATGCCCGGACCCGGGGAAACGTGGCGATCACTGCGGGAAGAGCATTGGAGAGGAGCGGGCTGGCAGTTTGTCCGGCCCGCCCTTGATTTCAAAAAGAGAGAGCTGGCCCTCGTGGTTCCCTTATCGCCGAGATAGTAAAGGGTTTTGATAACTGATTGTTACGTGGCGGGAATCCGAGGTAGTGATATATCCGGCGAGGAATAGACAGCGGAGACTTCCGAGATCGAGAATCTGTGCTATACTATTACCCAGGTGCAAATCGTCTTTCGAGTTTACCCGTTTGCCTTGGGTTTTGAGGGGAGAGGTACCGTAGTATACAGAATGCCTCCATGCATCATGCGGTGTGCAAGCCCTCACAAGCCGTAAAGAGGGAAGCCTAAAGCATCTGCTGAGGCAAATACTTTGGAACCAGCCTCGCAAACACTCAAAACTCAAGGCATGCTTTTTCTCTCCTTCATCGGTTCTTCCCTGGCATAAGACCTCATTTCCCATTCCGCACTCCGAACTCCGTATTTGATCACCCCCCATCTCCCCCTGTCACCGCGTCGGTGTTTTCTGTCCCTGAATTTAAATCCGCAATCCGAAATCCGCAATTATGAAGTCCCCCTGTCACCGCGTCTCCGTGTCGGTTGTCTTGCGTGCGATGACGTCGGGATCGGGGAGGTTGTCGGATTTTTCCGGGAATTCGTCCTTGAGCCAGAAGATAAATTCCGTAGAATGTGCATTGTCAAATCATAAGCCTGTATAACCATTAAAAGGCACCCCAAGGATTTTCTCGCCTTTTCCCGCAGTTCATAGGTTGCACACTGCACCACGAGAACCGGCAACAAACTTATTGAAGCTCCCTGCAGCAAGACTTCGGCGCGCTCAGTCGAGTCGCTGCAGGGAATCTTCGATCCTCTAGGTAGTACTATTTATTCTAATCGTTCGCTAACCCCGCAGCAAGCTACGGGGAATGCGCTCGCTCCTGGATTCAGGGAACACTTATTACCTATCATTCACCTGCATGAAGCCTTATAGTGCAGGCACCGGGAAATGCCCGGATATCGATCGGACCCCGATAAAGGAGATGCATATAATGATGAAGAAAACAGGTCGTTTAGCACTATCGCTTTCGCTGCTGCTGTTGTTTGCAGGTGCGGCAGTTCTTGAACAGGATGCTGATGCACGGGCAGGAGGCGGACGGTCGTTCGGCGGCAGCGGGTCAAGAAGCTCGGCTGCTCCAAGCAGGTCCTATTCAAGTCCAAACACCGGCGCCCCCGGTCAGCCGTCATCACAGCCGCAGGCCCAGCCCGCGGGAGGCGGTTTTCTCAGGAGCATGGGAGGAGGCATCCTCGGCGGGCTTCTGGGAGGCATGCTATTCAGCAGTCTTGGCTTCGGCGGAACAGGCGGATTTGGCGGGGGCGGCATCGGATTGATCGAGATCATTCTGATCTGCGGGATCGGATATTGGATCTACACCCGGATGACCAACAAACGGCGCGAGGCCGGCCTCGCATACCAGGCAACATCGCCTTCGGAGAGCTATCAGGCGGAACGAGGGTATCCGGTTGGTGCAGGCAGTGGACCGGATCAGCTGCGGCTCATGGACCCGTCTCTGGACGAGGGCCAGTTCAAGGAAACGGCAATGGATATCTTCTTCAAGGTCCAGGGATGCTGGACGAACAGGGACCTGTCCGCAGGGACCGGTCTTCTGACCGATGAAATGAAAGGCATATTTCAGCAGGATATCGACAAGCTAATTCAGGACAAGAAGATCAACCGCCTCGAGAACATTGCGGTGCGCAAGGTCGAACTCGTAGAAGCATGGCAGGAATCCGGGATGGATTACGTGAAAGCCGTGTTGTTTGCCAACCTTCTGGACTATACCACGGACGATACAACCGGAGCCGTGATCGCGGGCAGCAGAACAGAGCCGGTGAAGTTCGAGGAGTGCTGGACCTATGTGCGACCGATCGCGAGCAATTCCTGGAAGCTGACTGCGATCAGCCAGGTGTGAGAAGGAGAAACATTCCTCGGCAGGTAAAATCCCGATCATGTGAAACTGCGTTGCGTTCGACCGTGACAGACTTACTCTGTAGCGAAAAAAGGTTTACGGAATATCCGTAAGCCTTTTTTTAACTTATTCTGAACCTGCCGCATGTATAAAAACTGCTTCTGAAGTCCATTCTCAGAAGCAAACCCATGGGCGATGACATGAAAATCAGGGAGGTTGTCGAGGGCTTCGAGGCTTTCGTCCTTGAGCCAGAAGATGTCGAGAATTGCTTTGTCGCGTGCAGAGAATATTTCAATAACTCAAGAACGCAAGCCAGACCCGGAACGGTCACTGCAAATTTCATCGCAGAGGTCGCAGCCAAAAGTAGGCGCTTCTAAGCGAGACCGCTGAGGTCTGAAGCTTTCATTAAAACAAATTACTGCTCTGCGTTCTCTGCGGTAAGACACTTTTCGCCATGTCTCTGTTTGTAGTATCCCTGTGAAGACCTTTCCCTCCGCGGCGAAGTTATTTCATCGCCGCCGCAACTGCCGCTGCCAATGATGTCGTCGGTCTGTTGATGAGCTTGCTCAGTTGATGGCCGTTGTCGAACAGCGCGCCCTTGGAAACGCCCGTGTCGGAATCGGCCAGCAATGCGGCGACCGCTTCCGGCAATCCCGCTTTCACGAGAACGTTCCTGTATTCGGCCTCCGGCAGATTCACATACCCGATCTTCTTGCCCGATTGGCGCGAGATCTCAGCCACCAGTTCCGCCAGTGTGTAGGCAGCATCGCCGGCCAATTCATAGACCCGTCCTGCCTGGTTTTCTCCGGTCAACACGGCAGCCGCTGCTTCTGCGTAGTCAACGCGTGCGGCCGAGGCAATGCGCCCCTCACCCGCGCAGCCATACACTGCGCCATGGGCCAGTGCACCGGATATACCCGCCGTATAGTTCTCGGTGTACCAGCCATTGCGCAGCAGCATAAAAGGAATGCCCGATACACGGATCAATGCCTCGGTCTCTTTATGTTCGGCTGCAAGACCCAGCGGCGAGGTGTCGGCATGCAGAACGCTGGTGTAGACCAGGAGTTTCACTCCCGCCCGCCTGGCTGCGTCGATAACGGCACGATGTTGATTCGCGCGCTGCCCGACCTCGCTGGAAGAGATCAGCAATACTTTGTCCGCGCTTTTCAAAGCAGGGTCCCACGTCAGAGGCTGGTTGTAATCAGCGATGCGCACTTGCAGGCCCAGGGCCGCAAGGTCCTTGGCCTTTTCACCATTTCGCACGGCAGCGACAATACTTGATGCAGGCACTTTTTTAAGCAGCGCCGCGATGACCAAACGTCCCAAATGTCCGGTTGCTCCAGTAACAACGATCATAAGAACTCCTTTCCATGGAGATGCTCGTGATTATCCGTCAGACAGCAGGCTCAGTGGGCTCTGCAAGTTCTTCGCGGCTAGGAACAACGGGTTTATCTCTTGCTCTGTGCATCGTCCCCTATTGCAAGGAGAAAGACCGGACCCTATGGGTTTCCCGATAATTGTAGTTAGGCCTATCTGCTTTTTATGTCAAAGGGGCTCTTCTGCTGCTTGTCCTTCTGCTGCTGCACGTCATGCACATGCTTTATTTCTTTCTGCTTCTCGCTCTTTTCCTTGTTCTTCTTTCCGCCCTTGTCTCCCATTGTGTGTCTCCTTTTTGCACCTGGATAGTATGGATGTGATTATTATACCATCTTATTGTCCTCGTCGGTTTTGTACTGTCCCCGCGTCTCCGCGTCAGCTACAATCTTTTCGCACTCCGCACTGCCGTTTCCAATCCGCAATCGTTCGACTGAGTTCACGATGAAGTCTGAAATCCGCAATTATAGAGCTTTCGTATTATTCCCTAGGAGATTAGGTAATATGCTATCTTTACACGGTAGGGCCCTGCGCGGCTCGAAGCTGCGAACAGGGCGATACGAGGAGGGCAATCGTCATGGCTTCGGCGTTCACCCATATGCGCGGTATACGGCGTCTGCTCGCCATCTGCCTGGTCCTGCTCAGGCAAGTGATGGCTTACGGACCGGTCAGGCTCCTATTCGGCACTGCCGAACGGACCCGGCAGGTCGTGGGTAAATACCTGGCGCCTGCCGAGCCCCGGAAGAGTCCCGCGGAGCTGGCCAGGGAGACGCTGCAGAAGCTGGGGCCCACCTATGTGAAGTTCGGCCAGTTCCTGAGCATCCGGCCGGACCTGGTGCCGCCCGAGTTCTGCGAGGCCTTCAAAACCCTGCAGGACCGGGTCCCGCCCTTTCCCTTCAGCCAGGTGCAGCGCGAGCTCCGGCAGGAGCTGCGGCGGGACCCGGGTGAGGTCTTCAGCGAGTTCGACGAAACGGCCATGGCAGCGGCGTCGGTGGCCCAGGTCCACCGGGCCCGGCTCCGCACCGGGGAAGAGGTCGCGGTCAAGGTACAGCGGCCGGGCATCCGGGAGTTCATGGTGGCGGACCTCTTCGTCATGCTGCGTTTCGCCCAACTCATTGAGCGCTTCGTGCCCCGGCTCCGCAAGAACCGTCCGGTGATGCTCGTGCAGGAGTTCACGCGTTGGACCAACCGGGAGCTCTATTTCCGCCAGGAAGGCAAAAACTCCCTGCACTTCGCCTACAACTTCCGGGACTATCCGGGCGTGCGGATCCCCAAGGTCTACCGTGAGTACACGACCCGCACGATCCTCGTAATGGAACATATCCGGGGCGTCAATGTCTTCCAGGCCGCNNCACGGCGATCCCCACGGCGGGAACATCATGATCGTGGACAACGACACCATCGCCTACCTGGATTTCGGCATCGTGGGCTATCTGTCCGAGGACATGCGGTCGTGGATCTTCGACATCCTCTACGGCATGTCCGAGCGGAACGTCAACCGGGTCCTCGGGTCCTTCTTCGAGCTCTGCAGCGTCCGGGAGGAGGACATCTCGGACCTGGCGGGCTACCGCCGCGAGATGAACGAGATCCTCTCCGAGCTGCCGATCTACGAGGTCTCCGGCGTCCCTTTCACCCAGATGCTGGAGCGTTTCCTGAATACGAGCCTGGCCTACAGCATCCCCGTGCCCCAGGATTTCGTACTCGTTTCCAAGGCGCTCACGACCTTCGAGGGCACCTGCCTGTCCCTGGACCCGGAGATCAGGATCGTCGACCATCTTCGGTCCTTCGTCCGAAAGTACACCGCAGCCGCGTTCACCTTTGACGAACTGCTGAAGCAGCTCAAGGCCGGGCCCTACGAGCTGGGCAAGCTGAAGCGCATGGTCCTGAAGCACGGCACCAAGGCCATGAAGTTCTTCGACGACCCCACGGTGCGAATCGCCCCGGCCGGAAGTCGTAGCCTGGGAGGAAGCGGGGACGAGACCGGCGTGAACATCGCCTACGGGTTCATCATCGCGGCCCTGATCCTCTTCGCCGGCCTCGTGGGCAACGGAAGCGATCTGGAGCGCTGGCTCCGGACCCTGCTGCCCCTGCCGTCCTGGCCGATCCTGCCGCTCGCGAGCCTTGGCAGCGCAGGCGCCCTGCTGGTCAACCTGGCGCTCAGGAACCGCCGGAGCGGCGACGTGAAAGCAGGAAAAGGGCGATGACGTCTGGATCGGTGAGGCCTGCCATAGAGGAATTCTGAAACCTTACCCTGACACCTTTGACACAGATAAAAGCGGATTTAACGACGGAAGAAGCATGGTAGGTCTTTGGATTCTGGTTTAAGATAAGAAATTCCTTAGACCTATCCGCTGTTATCATAGCCGTTCTCAGGGTCTTCTGTGTCAAAGGTTTTGATCCAGATCTTTGACACAGATAAAAGCGGAGAACATTTTACGAAGAAGCATGATAAGACCCTGGTGTATCCGAAGTTATCATAGTCTTTCTCAGGGTCTTCAGTGTCAAAATATGGGGGAACGCTGTAACGGGCCGGCACGACCGGGCGACTATCAGCTCAGCGCCCTTGATTTTCTGGCGCCAGATGTTCTATTATGTAACCATGAAAGCGTATACAGACCATATGATCGAACGCATCAAGGCTTTGAAGAATATGAACAGGGCCGAGCTCGCCAAAGAACTGGGCGAGTTCGCTTATCATACGAGGACGGTGTTGTTCAGCCAGATCCCGGGTGTCAGCGCCATTGCCGGGCTCCTCGCAGGATCGTGGGTAGCAGGGACCTTCACGAGCTCGCCGATCAAAGGCTTCCTGTCCTCCCACGGGCTCATGAAGGGGGGAACCCATGTGGTCAGTTCGACGACCTACAGTTTCCTGTCAGTGGCCCTGCCCATTCTTGCCATCGCCACTACGGCATATGTGGTTCAGAAGGTAATGAAGACCTATCGCGAGAAGCGGCTGCAGAGAAATATGGGTTACGTGCCGTTGTTGAAGGAGGAGGTGCAGGCAGAACTGCAGGCGAAAATGGACATTCTCAATAAGGCCAAAGAGGCGGGACTTCTCTCAGAAAGCGAACAGAGAACGAAAATGGCCACGCTGTATCAATCGTATTTCAGGAGCGACCTCTCCAAGATCGAGGAGATCATCATCAAGAAGATCGAAGGGTAACCGTCTCAGGAACGATCAGGGAGACAAGGCGATTTGTTTGCACATCCCCTTCGCGGCCTGAACGGACCCCTCCGCACCTCCCCTTGTTAAGGGGAGGCTGGGCGGGGTGGGCCACGTCCGCTCGCCCGGTAATTAAGCACCCTCTCCCTTTTTCCCTCTCCCCTCGAGGGAGAGGGGCGGGGGTGAGGGGCAGTCTTGATGCTGCTGCCTCAGACATGCACGTTTAAGCTCCCTGAAGATTACTACGTTGTGTTCAGGTCTGCCTATTGCTTTGCAGCAGGATGCAGGAACCGTGCAAGCCGTCGCGCAGCCTCGGCAATGCGCGGCCCGGGACGGCAGGTAAGCTCGCACGGCATCACGAGCACAGAACCGTTCTTCACTGCCCCAAGGTCCTTGTAGAGCGGGCTTTCCATCACCTTCTGCTTCAAACCCGCCTCGTCGGCGCCGCAAACAAGCACGGCTCCCGGATCACCCTTGCTGAGCTCCCGCGCATCCAGCTCGATATAATCATTGCCGGCCGCGGGAAAGGCGTTCCGGCCGCCGGCGAGGGAGAAGAGGTCTGTCTGGAAGGAATCCGCGCCGATCGTCGCCCGGGTATTGAAGCTCATCACCCGGAATACGGCAGGACGCTTCTCGTCGGGAATCTCTCCCAGACCGCTCCGAAGAGCTACAAGCTCCTTTTCCACGGACACCCGCAGAACAGCTGCCTCGCGCACAGCTCCGGTTATCCTTCCTACCCGGGTGAAGGAATCCAGGATATCCTTCACACTGTGCGGATAGATCCAGAAGACCGTGAACCCTCTCTTTTCCAGCGTCTCTACTACCGGAAGCTGCAGGGTGCCGAAGGCCACGATAAGGTCCGGCCGCAGAGCAGCGATCCGCTCGATGTCCACATCAACGAACCCGCCGACCTTTTCCTTCTTCTTCGCTGCTTCCGGATAATCGCAGTACCGCGAGACCCCGACGATCTCTTTATCAAGCCCCAGGGCAAAGAGCAGCTCGGTAGGGGTGGGGCCCAGGGAAATGATCCGGACCGGCTTTGCTGATAGCAGGATCTCCTTTTTTCTGTCGTCTGCTTCCTTTAAAGGAAAACAGATGCCCTGACCGCAGATGCCGGTGATCATGAGCGCGACAAGAACTGCTATCCAATATGCTCTATTCTTTTTCATCATGCGTGGTTGACAGCGCCGGCGTTTTCACTGCGTTGGGTGCTGGGAGATGAAAGTTAACAAAAATAGGGGGGAATGTCAAAACAAATGACCAGAAACTAAGATGTCCGAGGTGTTCTCTCCAGCACTCGCGACGGTGGGGCCAGGGGGATCTCCAGATCGAGCCGGGTGCCTGAATCGGACGAAAGGCTCACGGTGCCGCCCAGGTCGGCGACACGCTTCCGGATGTTTGCCAACCCCCTTCCTCTGCTGGTATCCTGGCTGCATCCGATGCCGTTGTCCCCGATCATGAGCCGGAGCACTTGGTTGTCAACGGACAGATCGACCGTCACCGTCGTAGCCCGGGCATGCTTGATGGTGTTCGTGAGCGCTTCTTTGTGGATCTTGAAGAGGTTGAGGCAGAGCAGGCTGCCGGGCTCGCCGGCGGCATCGTCGTCAATGACCGTCTCGAAGACACAGCCGATGCCGTGCGGCTCCAGCATGGTATTCCCCTGGTTCCTGATCTCCGCTGCAAGCATGCGCCAACTCAGCCCGCTCGTATCGATGCTCCGCATGAAGCCCCGGATCTCGTTGATGCCCTCCCGGGCCAGTTGGGAAATGGTGGCGAGCTTGTCCCGGAAGCCCTCGACGTCGCTCGATCTCTGCGCCACTTCGGCAAGAATACTGATGTTCGTGGTTATCCCTCCGATGCCATCATGGAGCTCCATGATGATATTCTCCTTCTCCCTGGTGTGGCGCTCCTCTTCCTGTATCCGTTCCTCATAGAGCCGGACCCTTTCATCCTCCGCGCGCTTGCGGTCGGTTATGTCGAAGAGCGTGGCAATGACGGCCGGAGCCCCTTCATAGTCGATGATCCCTGCTGTGGCCGTGACCCAGCGTTCGTCGCCGCTTTTGGTCACGACCTTAAATTCGTATTCCCCGAGAACGTCTTTTCCCGACATCCTCGACTCGCCCCGCTCCCGTACCATGTCCCGGTGGTCGGGGTGCACGATCTCCCAAAACTCCATCCGGGAATACTCGCCCTCGTCGTACCCGGTGAGCCGCTGCACCGTGGGGTTGACGTACAGGAATCTGCTGCCGCGGTGGATGATGATCGCAGCGGCCGTTGTTTCGGCAAGGGTGCGGAACCGGGATTCGCTCTCCCTGAGGGAGCGCACGGCCCTGTCCACGGCTTCGTTCAGCAGGTCCTTTTCCAGCGTATGTTTCAGCTGCTCGACCTCCTGGATGCGCCGGACCTGCAGAAACTCCCGGCGGCTGTACAGGTCGCGCTGATAGTTCGTGAACATGCCCATGAGATTCGCGGAAATATAAAAGAAATTGTCGGTCAGGAAGACCGTGAGCGCGGGCGGATGCAGCCAGATTGCGGACACCTCGTACATGCCGATGATGGTCCAGCCGACGATCGTTGCGGTAAGGAACCGCAGTTTGAAGGCAGTATAGGTTGTCATGAAAACGAGCAGGAGGCCGGCAAAATGCAGATACGGCGCCTCCCCATGGGTGAGGTCGATCAGCACGACGATGCCTGCCCCGCCCATCAGGGCGAGGAAGGAGACAGCGATCTGCTGATATCTTCTAAAGTGGCGGGAAAAGGAAAAAGCGAATACGGCAGCGGTGAGAGGAAGTATAAAGGCATATCGAATGAACCATGCCTGATATTTAACAGCTGGGGTGACCACCACATCGACGATGCCGAAGATCGCGTAGATCACTCCCACGACGATGATGTTGATCCGGAGCTGCTTGAGAGAGTTGTGAAAGGTCTCGTCTGTGTATTTCTGTTCGAGCTCATCGGGAAATTTCAGCCGGATGATGTCGATCAGGTTATCGTTCATGGGACGCCCCTGTGTCCGGAATCGGAGACCGTTCAGTCCAGTACACCGGCTATCGATCGATCCACTAGGAATTCAGTATAGAGAAGCCCTTCCCCCGCGTCAAGAGATAAGAACAAACCACCAAAGTCAAACAATGAACACCTGACCCTGTGATGCTACTTATGGGCGGTGGGGTGCTATTGCTTTCTCATCTTGGAAGCGAGGAGCGGCGCGAAGAATGTCGTGACCAGCACGATCAGCCACAGCCTGCCGCGAAAGATGTCGTAGTCCTTCAGCAGCTCGTCCATGGGATGGCCCATCACCAGAACGAAGAACGACACCTCGAAGAGCAGCGTCAGGATCAGCCAGAACGCGCCCACGACCAGATACCCCGCCCGCGTGTCAACGCCGATGCGCTTCACCAGGAGCAGCGTCAGGCCCAGGATCAGGAGCGACAGTGTCAGCGAGCTGACGGCGCGTCCCAACGTGTCGCCGAGCGCCGGCGTGAACACAAGGTCCCGCAGCGCTCCGTTCGCTATCGCCAGGGGAATGAAAAGCAGCCAGACAAGGAAGCTTTTGATGAGATAATGCATGACGAAAGCCGCATCAGCCGTAAAGATTTGACGCCATGAGGTCTATCAACGTTAAAGATTTTACCTCATTGACGAAACCGGGGGGATGTCAAAACAAATCGGTTTGGGCAACAGGCCGTAAAGACCTGTATAACCATATAAAGGGCACCTCCAGAGCATACCAGAACGGTCAAGTTCTGATATGCTCTTGGGAGAAGAGACCAATCTCATCCCAGGAGGTGCTTTATGCGATTGTACACAGGAATTGATTTNNGCCCTCGCACCATACAAGGATGCAATTATCGGCATCGTCATCGAGTCCACTTACAACTGGTACTGGTTGGTAGATACACTCATGGCGGAAGGATACAAGGTGCATCTTGCCAACCCTACGGAGATAAAGCAATATAAGGGACTCAAGTATTCAG
>JAFNGD010000144.1 GCA_017885365.1 Nitrospirota bacterium | reverse complement strand
CCATGACCCGCACGCGGCGAAACCGCGGGTCGTGCGCGACGGCCTAATCCAGGCACTGACGCGACCCGAGGCGGACACGCTGTGGCACAAGGACCAGAAGCATACGAACATCAAGGTCATTGACATGGGACTGCGAGGTTTCACGCGGAAGATCGCGATCCTGGACAAGTATGACACGCGGCTCCAGTGCGGCCAGTGCCATGTGGAGTACAACTGCAACCCGGGCTACGACCCGCGGAACCCCGATACCTCCAAGTACACGGTCACCATGGACAGCTCGCTCACGAACCACTTCCCCTACAAGGATGTGCTCGGGCTCTATGACCATTACGTGAAGCAGGTGAACTTCCTCGACTTCAAGCACGCCCTGACAGGCGGTCTTCTCTGGAAGGCCCAGCATCCCGAGTCGGAGACCTTCTACAACTCCAAGCACGCGAAAGCCGGCGCAGGCTGCGATTCCTGTCACACGCCGAAGATCAAGGACAGGAAGACCGGCAAGACCTACACCTCGCACTTCGCGGTTTCGCCGCGCGTCCAGCTGAAGGAGACCTGCCTTGCCGCCAAGTGCCATCC
The DNA here is from genome assembly GCA_017885365.1 of Nitrospirota bacterium. The sequence continues at coordinate 10,366 of JAFNGD010000144.1, read as the reverse complement.
GAAGTGGACCGAGGAGGAGGCGAAGTACTCGATCGACTCCATCAAGGCATTCGGCAAGGGCAAGATGCGGAAGGCCGAGTTCTGGCTTGCCGCCCTTATCGACAAGATCGTTGAAGGCAAGAAGGCCGGTCTTGCCGACGACGTGATCAAGCAGGCCCAGGACCAGCATCTGAAGGCCCACATCCTCTGGGAGTACTGGACCGCCGAAAACTCGGACGGCTTCCATAATCCCGAACTTGCCCGCGAATCGCTCACCCGGTCCGTGGACGAGTCCCAGAAGGGCATCAAGATCATCAACGACGCCCTGGGCGCCAGAACGGCATCGGCAGCGCCTGCGCCAGCAGCAAAATGACCTGTAATGTGCAACCTGTTCACCGAGGCGGGGAACTCTGTTTCCCCGCCTTTTTTTTGGCTTTTTTTGCGGTCGGCCGTGAAAATGGGGTATTTTCGGGGCATGTCGTTTTTTCATAATATTTCTTGAAATTGCATTAAATTTAGGGCATAATTCATCCATAACGTCGAAGGCCGTCAGTTCGCGGCAAAGTTCCGTCTTTTCATCAAGGAGAGTGGGAATATGGCACAAGCAAAAGGAAAGGTAACGATGTTGCTCATGCTGATCGCAGCGCTTCTCACCGGGCAGGCGGCGGTCGCAGCCACGGACAGAGGCGGGGGCGGCTCCCTTGATACGCTCAAGCAATATGTGGCCGACCTCAAGAAGAGTCCGGAGAACGTCGAGCTCCGGGAGAAGGTCATAAAATATTCCCAGACCCTGAAACAGAAACCGCCGGTGCCGGAGGAGTTCGAGCGACAGATGGCGCGTGGCAGCGCATTCCTGAAAAAAGCGAACGACGCCGACGGCTTCAAGAAGGCCGTGGATGAGTTCCAGTCGGCCCTCGCCCTCGCGCCGTGGGTGGCCGACGGCTACGCCAACCTCGCAACGGCGCAGGAGAAGGCGGGCCTGTTTGCCGAGGCGATTCAGAACCTGAACTTCGCCCTCCTGGCCGACCCGAATGCTAAGAATGCGCGGGAGATCAGGAACCATGTCTATGAGCTGGAGGTCTACGCCGAAGACGCCAAGCAGGCGCTGAAAACCAGCCCGAGCGTCCCGCTTGCGCCTCCGCCTCCACCGACACCGGTCAAGGTTGCGCCTGCCCCTAAGAAGCCGCAGACCGCGGCCGCGCCGGAGAAAAGGACAAATCCCAAGGCCTTCGTCGGGGGCTGGTTCTACAAGGATTCGGCACCTCGCGGCGGCGAGGACGTCACCACACAGGCATTCATTATCAACATGGGCTCGGATGGCAAGCTCGCCGCGTCGGCACCGCGGCGCAGCACCGGCGCCACCGGCACGGTAACGGTGTTCGAGCTTGCTGATGACACCGTCCACATCCAGGTCACCTGGAAGCTTGCGACCATCCCCTCGTACTGGAAGACCGAGGACTATGAAATGACCCTGTCCGGCGACGAGACGAAGCTGAAAGGAAGCTACCGGATCAGGAGCAGCGGCAAGGGTGAGTATGCCGAGGACAAGGTCCTGTATAAACAGTAGCCCGGGAATGCCCCTGAGGACGACGGTCTTCGTCTAAGCGAGACCACAAGCTGCTGAAGCGAACCTTCAGCAGCTTTTTTGTTTGACTGCGCCGGAAAGCCGCTCTGATCAGTATGACGAAACTTCCTTGATGATCGAAGGTTCCCTGCAGCGTACTGCAGGGAGCATCAATGATCGTCCGACTGGCAGGATCTCCGACGGGACCGGATGGGGCGCGACGATGAAAACAGGCCGCCTGTCACTCATCATGGTCGTTTTGGGAGCGAACGCCATGCTCCTGCAAGTCACCTCGCTCCGCGAGTTCATGGCTGTGTTCTCCGGCAACGAACTCGACCTGGGGATCACGCTCTCGTTCTGGCTGCTCGCGGTAGGGATCGGCAGCGCTGCCGCGAGGAACGTCCGGAATCCCCGTGCCCTGGGGCTCACGGTCCTGTCTGCCGGACTTCTGTCCCAGCCGCTCCTGTCCGCCATTCCCTTCATCCGGCCGCTGCTCGCCCTGGAACGGGGAGAGATCGTCCCGCTGGACATGACCGTCATTGCCACGGCCCTGGTGCTCACGCCGGCCTGCGTCCTGATCGGGATGCAGTTCCCCCTCGCCGTCCGCACGTTTACCGGGAATGCGACCCGCGTCTTCCTGCTCGAAGCAGGCGGGGCGTTCCTGGGAGGCGCGGCATTCACGTTCCTGGTCGCCGGGCACGCCGGTGCATCCTCGGTCCTGGCAGCGGTGAGCATGGTCTCTATCGCGCTGGGTGCGCTCCTGCTGCGAACAAGAGCCCTCGCGCTGCTGCTCGTGGTCCCGCTCCTGGTCTCAGCCGGGTTCTCGCGGGCCCGGTCCGCGCTGATGGAAGAAGACTCAGCGCTCATCAGCAGGACCGATTCTCGGTATGGGACCATCGAAGTCCTGAAGACGCGTGGCCAGTTCAATATCTTTGCCGCCGGCAAGTTCCAGTTCTCCTATCCCGATCGTCAGACCGACGAAGTGAAAGCCCACCTTCCCTTCACGCTCCATCCGGACCCGCAGCGGGTGCTCATCGCCGGAGGATCGCCCGGCGTTGCACAGGAGATCCTGAAATATCCCGGCACCAGCATTGACTATATCGAACTTGATCCTGCGCTGCTGCGGATCTCGCTCTCGCTCGTCGTGCCGGCGGACGGGGGAGCGACGTTTGACGGGCGGCTCCATGTCCTGACGGCCGATGCCCGCAGGTATATCAAGGGACTGCGGGGGCCGCGCTACGACCTGGTGCTCCTGAACCTGCCCGAACCCTCGACCGCGAACCTCAACCGTCTCTACACCGTCGAGTTCTTCCGCGAGGCGCGGCGGGCACTGAACGCGGACGGCGTTATCGCGCTGACGCTCCCGGCATCGTTCGGCTACGTCGGAAAGAGGATGCAGGCCGCCAACGGCTCCATCGCCGCGTCGCTCAAGGCCGTGTTCCGCAACGTCGTCCTGTCCTCGGAGGAGTACGGCGTCCTCGCAGCGTCGGACGGACCGATCGAGACCGCGCCCGCCCTGCTGCAGCGCCGGGTGCGGGAGCGGGACGTGGCCATGGCGTACTTCCACCCGTACCTGCTGGACGATGCCTTCGACCCTCTCAAGGTGGAGCAACACCGGGCGCGGCTGGCTGCGGTGACGGAGCAGAATACGGATGCCCGGCCCGTCGCGTACCTCTACGAGCTTCTCGTCTGGGCCGACATGCAGAAGAGCGGCATCGTACAGGCCCTTGCCGACCATGGCCGGGCCGTGGTGCTGGCCGCACTTGGCATCCTCGCCGCTGCCGGCTTCGCCATCAGGGGACGCAGACAGGCCGTTGCCTATTCCGTGTTCCTCGCAGGGTCCTCGTCCATGGTCTTCTCCCTGGTCGTCCTGCTCGGGTACCAGGGCCACTACGGGTACGTGTATGAACGGGTGGGCCTCCTGACCGCCGCGTTCATGGCCGGAAGCGCGGCCGGCGCCTATCTCGTACAGGACGCCCCCCGTCCGTTCCGCGTCCTGAAATACTGCGAGGTGTCAGGAGCAGTGCTGCTGCTCCTGGCCCCGCTGTTCTTCCAATACGAGGCAATGTATCTGGTGTTGATCGCGCTGTTCGGCACGGTGGGTGGTGCCGTGTTCGCCGCCGCGCTGAAATATGTCGGCGCGGAAGAGGCCGCAGGCAGGGCCGGATGGCTGTATGCCCTGGACCTTGCCGGGTCGTTCCTTGGTGCGCTGCTGACGGCCCTGTTCCTGGTGCCGCTCTTCGGCATGAGCAACACCCTGCTTGGTATGGTACTCGTAAAAATGATGTCCTTAACCGTCCTGGTGTCCGTCGGCCATGAACAAGCCTAGGGCCATCCTTGTTCTTGTTGCGCTGCTGTCGCTGGTCGCGGGAACGTTCTTGCGGCATGAGACGCGCGTCGATGAGCGGGGGCTTCTCCGGGAGCTTGCACCGGATGCGACGTTCTCCGGGAAATCGGGATCGCCGCCCCACTACCGTTCCGGGCAGAGGCTGGTGGCCTTCAATTCCTATGACGTGACGCAGTCCGTCCGGGGCTATGCGGGGCCCATCAAGGTGTTGCTGGTGCTGGGAGATGACGGCAGGATCAAGGGAATCAAGCTTCTGTCCCACCGGGAAACGAAGAACTACGTGCATTACCTTGAGACGCCGGCCTATCTCGGACGGTTCATCGGCAAGAGCGTGTTCGACCGCTTTGAGGTCGACCGGGACATCGACGGCATCAGCAGGGCGACCGTCAGCGTCGAAGCTTTGGCCAAGACGGTGCGGGAGTCGTCACGAACAGTAGCAGCGAGCGTCTTCGGTCTGCAGGCAGGGACCGGGGCGGCTGCTGCTGCAGGTGACTGGACAGGGGTGTGGTACGCAGCAGTGCTCTTATTCGGCGGTACGGGCTACGTGCTGACGCGTCGGGATCGGCGGCTGCAGTGGATACGTGACATCAGCCTGGCAGCGGGCATCGCGGTCATCGGCCTGTACCTGGCCAGCCCTTTTTCGGTCCTGCACGTGTTCAACCTGGCGCTGCTGCGGCCGTCATCGGCGTCGTTGTGGTACGTGATTGTGGGCAGCACGCTCGTTTCCCTGCTGGTCGCCGGCCGGTTCTATTGCGGCTGGCTCTGCCCGTTCGGTGCGCTGTCCGAGCTCATCGCTCGCGTCCCGCTCAGAAAGTGGGAGATCCCGCCGGAGCAGGATGATCGGTGGAGGAAGCTCAAGTACGTTCTGCTGGCGCTCGCAACAACAGCGGTGTTCCTGAGCGGGAGCGTCGACCACGGCGACTATGAGCCCTACATCACGCTCTTTGCCTTCCACGGAAACATGTTCGCCTGGACCCTTGTAGCGCTTTCGCTGCTCGCGAACCTGCGGGTGCCGCGTTTCTGGTGCCGGTATCTTTGCCCTGTCGCCGCGTTTGCCGCTGCCTGTGCGCGTCGCGATCCCGCGTATGTCATCAGGCCCGATTGCCCCATGGGCAACAGGCCGGACCCGGAAACAGGTGAATGTATCCGGTGCAATAGATGCTACGCGCCTTCGGCGCGGACAGCTTCAGATGCGAGGAGAGAACCATCATGACACAGAATACAGAACAGATGTTCCATGGCAATGCGCTACGGATGGCGATCTATCCGGCTCTTTATGTCGTGTTGTTCGTACTGATCGCGTCTGTCGGCCTCCTGGGCGGGAACTGGCCGTTCCTGTTCGGGCTGTCGCTGCTCATTCTGCTGCCGTCTGTGTTCCTGGTCGCCTGGCTGAGCGACCGGAAAAACCGGTTCTCCTTTGATGATGAGCGGCGCGTCCTTGCACGGCCGGGGAGGCGGGACATCCCGTATGAACGGATCACGGCAATTTACTTCAATGAACGGGGCAGGGTGGTGAATGTATTCGCCCGACAGGGTGCGCTGCGCACCAGTCCGCTGGTTGAGGCGATGGACGCGGGCCGGAAACAGGAGCTTGTGGAAGAGCTGAACAAGCGCTTTCCCGAAGGCATGGTGCGGCGCGCACGGTGGACCCCGCCCATGACGGGCGGAACGCTTCTGCTGGTCTTTGCCTTGTGCCTGGGCGGCGCTCACGCATACCTGTATCATCGCTATCCGCAGCTCGCGTTATTTCCCCGGACGCTCAGCGTGAGCGCGAAAGAGGACGGAGCGAAGACATCGCCGAAACAGCGCCTGGGGGAGTTCTCGTTCACGCTACCCCGGCGCTTCCTGCTTGCTGGCGATGAAGGAAATCGTCTTTTCTTCGGAGAGAGTGAAAAAAAAGAACGGATCGAGATTGTCGTGAATACGCTGGGGCGGGCGCTGCAAAAGAACGCGCTGGCATTCCGCGGGGGCATGGGTGTACGGAACGTTGGGGACCTCCTTGATCTCGCATACCAGTCGAAGGTTGGGCTGGTCCCGCTGCTCATCAAGGCCGCCGACCTTGCCGGAATTACGAATGTTGCCGTGTTCCGGCTGGAGCTGCCGCTGCTCAGGGGCTATGTCATCCAGGGCTGGCGGGGCTGGGAGGATGTTTCGCACATCGTGCTGGTGGGCAAGCAAGGCGGCAGCGAGCTCCATTTCTTCATCACCGGCCCGTCGCGCGTATCCGGGGAATTCATCAGGACGATTGTGACGAGCGTTCGACTAGCGGACCGGCAGGGTTGAAGAACGAAGCGGCTCCAAACGTTCTGTAAGCGCGAACCATTCCGAGCGCAGCGAACGGGATCTGGAGAGCAGAACCGGGAAAGGTGCTCGTCGCGCGCCCTTTGCGGGATAGTTCGGGGAACGTGCCGTGAAGAACCGCTTCACATTTGGCGGCCAAAGTCGGATAATACGGCACACACCACTTGACGCCGATCACCCTGGATACGAGCGGACCGCTGCGGGTTTTTCCGTGACCGGCATACCAGGAACAGGTGAATACTGGTAATGGTATCCCGGTCGATCATGACTAAACACCGCTGTTCCCGTGTCCGCATGCTTTTTTCGATGAGCATGAGCCATCGCGCCCGACAGAAGTCAGGCCCATGAACGACGCTAAAAAATTTACATTCGTCGCCACTGTTGCCGCAGGGCTTGCGGTGCTGGTCCTGGCCGTCAACCTGCTCCCGAATACGATCCCGGCGGGCCTATGGGAACTGGGCAAACGGCGGGCGCACTATGAAACGGTGATCACCAAGAAAGGGCTCGGCCTGCACGAAGGTGCATTCTGGAAGAAGAAGGAATGAAACACTTCGGAGTTCGAAGTGCGGAATGCGGTATGTAATGCACGAAGAGATGGCGAAATCCGACATCACAGGCAGCTGATCCGCGTTTACCCGTAGTTCAAGCGCAGTTCTCAAGGTGATTTCTATGTCAGGGACCGTTCAATGCGAGCTCTGTCCTACCGAATGCGTGCTGGAGAACTATCAGGTAGGCGGATGCAGGACCAGGATCAACAAGGACGGGGCGCTGTACAGCCTCGTGTACGGCAAGCCCTGCGCCGTGGCCGTGGACCCCATCGAGAAGAAGCCNNTTCTGCCAGAACTGGCAGATCTCCCAGGCAAGCCCCGAGGACGTCGATCACTACGATCTTCCTCCGGCTGACGTGGTGCGGCAGGCGGCATTCTATAACTGCCGGAGCATCACCTATACCTACACCGAACCAACGGTCTTCTACGAGTACATGCTCGACACGGCCCAGATCGCCCGGCAGTTCGGTATCAGGAACACCATGCACTCGTGCGGATACATCAACGAAAAGCCGCTGCGCCGGCTGGCAAAGCTCCTTGACGCCGCGGACATCGACCTCAAGGCCTTCACCGAGGACTTCTACAGCAGGATCTGCGGGGGCAGGCTCAAGCCGGTGCTCGACGCGCTTGTCGTACTGAAGCAGGAGAAGGTGTGGCTCGAGATCACGAACCTCGTCATCCCAACGCTCAACGACGACCCGAGGAAGATCCGGGAGATGTGCACCTGGATCGTCAAGGAGCTGGGTCCTGACGTGCCGATCCACTTCTCGCGGTTCTTTCCTTATTATAAACTGAAGGACCTTCCGCCCACCCCGCCGGACACGCTGAAGGATGCCCGTAAGATCGCGATGGACGCCGGGGTCCGCTACGCCTATATCGGGAATATAAGGACCGACGCGGAGAACACCACCTGTCACCAATGCAGGAAGCTCGTCATCGAGCGCATCGGCTATTTCGTGAAGCAGGTCAATTTGACGAACGGGAAGTGCCGGTACTGCGGCACGATCGTCCCAGGGGTATGGAGCTGAAAGATCGAAGGTCTTTGACACTGATGACACTGAGAGAGGCTATGAATAAGCATGATACAGTGGTTTTGTTGTAGACCCTTCAGTGTCCTCAGTGTCTACAAGGAGCATAGGGTGAATATCAAACGTCGTGAATTTCTCGGATTCTTCCTGATCGGCAGCCTCGTGAGCCTGGTCCTGAGGAAGCTCGGCCTGAACGTTCGCGTACAGGAGAAAGAGGCCATGTTCTGGCGAAGGAAGACATAGATGGTCAGGTCCTGGAAGATCGCGCTGTTCATGCTGGGTGTCCTTGCAGCAGCATCGGTCCTTTTCGCGTCCCGGGAGACGGCGAAGGAGCCGGCTGTCGCGGGCATATTCTACCCCGCTGACCGGAACGAGCTTGCCCGGGTCGTCGACGGTTACCTGGCGAACGTCCCAGTAGTGCCGGCAAGCGGCAGGCTCATTGCGCTCATTGCGCCCCATGCAGGGTATCCCTATTCCGGCCAGGTTGCCGCCTACTCCTACCGGCATATCACCGAACGCCCCGTGGACACGGTCATCCTCATCGGCCCAAGCCATTTTTCCTCCTTTGCCGGCGCGTCGGTCTACGCCGAGGGGAGCATGAGGACGCCTTTGGGGAGCGTCAGGATCAACGAGCGGATCGCACGTTCGCTCCTGAACGAGAAGGAGGACATCGCCTTTTATCGCGATGCCTTTGCGAAGGAGCACTCCCTCGAGGTGCAGCTCCCGTTCCTCCAGCGGACGCTCAGGGACTTCACGGTCGTCCCCATCCTGGTGGGCGCACCAACGCAGGCCTCCCTCAGCCGCCTCGTTGACCGCTTGACCGAGGTCATGCGGAAGAACGAGCGCATCATCATTGTTGCGAGCACCGACCTGTCCCACTATCATGATTCACCGACAGCGGTCGGCAAGGACCGGAAGGTCATCGACGCCGTCTCCCGCATGTCCGTGGAGGACCTGCAGGGCCTGCTCACGAGCGGTGAAGGAGAGGCCTGCGGCGGGTACCCGATGCTCCTGACCTTGATGGTCAGCAGGAACCTCGGCGCCACGAACGGTGTGCTGTACAAGTACGCAAACTCCGGCAATGTGACGGGCGACAAGGCCCGTGTAGTGGGGTACGCGGCCATGGGCCTATACAAAAGCCCTCTTTCGGAGCAGCAGAAGCAGGAGCTGCTCACTCTGGCGCGGAAGACGGTCACGGATTATGTGAAGCACAAAAAAAATCCGGAGCCGGAGATGAAGGACCCCCGCCTCCTGGCGAACGGCGCGACCTTTGTGACCATCAACAGGAACCATCGGCTGCGCGGCTGTATCGGGAACATCCAACCGGTCATGCCGATCTACCGGTCAGTGATCCGGAATGCCGTCGCTGCCTCCTCCCAGGACCCCCGGTTTCCGCCCCTGGCGCCCGAAGAGCTCGCGGACATGGATGTCGAGGTCACGGTCCTGTCGCCGATGGTGCAGCTCGATGACGTGAAGAATATCTTGATCGGCACGCACGGGCTTTATCTCATCAAGGGCCAACAGAGCAGCGTCTTCCTGCCCCAGGTACCGGTGGAACAGGGGTGGGACCACACGACCTACCTCGAACAGCTCTGCCACAAGGCGGGCCTGCCCGGGAATGCGTGGAAGGACAAGGATGCCCGGCTCTTCATCTTTTCCGCGGATATCATCAAGGAGGGCCGGGCTTCCCCGAACATTCTTGACAAAAGGCAGAATTAGGGGCATAAGAGTAGGTATTCCGCTTTGATCCTCATGCCGTCGCGAGGGGCCGCATGGACGACCAGATACGTTTTGTCTACACCTACAAATTCAAGGACGGCTCGACCAAGCATTTCGACCTGCGCCTCAACGCAGCGAACCTCCTGCTGATCACGAAGAAGCAGGAGAACCTGCCCCTCTGGGCCCTGCTTCCGTTCAACAAGTGCGCGATCTGTCCCTTGAGCGAAAAGGACCACATCTACTGTCCCATCTCGGCGAACCTCGCCGGGATCGTGGAGCAGTTCAAGAACTTCCTGTCCCATGAGAGCGTGAGCGTGACCGTGGCCTGCGAAGAGCGGTTCTACGGGAAGGAGACCACGGTGCAGGGCGGTCTGAGCCCTCTGCTCGGCATCATCATGACCACGAGCGGCTGCCCGGTCATGGAACAACTCAAGCCCATGGTGCGGTTCCATCTTCCCTTCGCGTCCCTGGATGAGACGATCTACCGGGGGGTCACCATGTTCCTCACCGCCCAGTACTTCCGCCACCAGGACGGCAAGACAGCAGAATGGTCAATCGACGGCCTCGGGACCATCTACTCCGAGGTGGGCCAGGTCAACCGGGACTTCGCCAACCGGATGCGCGCGGCCGCCAAGAAGGACGCCAATGTGAACGCCCTGGTAAACCTCGACGTGTTCGCGAGCATGATGACCCTCGCTGCCGAGGACACCCTGAAGCGCTTGAAGCCTTACTTTTCGGCATTGCTCGAAAAGGAGTAGAGCTCTCACCCTGCCGGGAGTCGGGCACAACCCCGCAATTTTACTCTTTTTTCCGCTTGACACTCAAATGCGTTTTGGATATATTGTGTCCCTGTTGCCTGGGGGATCGTCCAGTGGTAGGA
>JAFNGD010000143.1:528-6254 GCA_017885365.1 Nitrospirota bacterium | reverse complement strand
GATGATGGTCAGGACCTTCATGATCGCATTCAGCTTGTTGCTGACGCTGGAAAGGTAAATACCGATCATCTCGGACAGGATCTCGCGGAAGATCTCGACCGTATCGATGGCCTGTACAACGTGGTCGTAGACATCCCGCAGGTAAGGCACCGTGGCGTCCCTGATAAGGGCGGACTCGCGCCGCGTCAGGGCGCCTGCAAGTTCGCGCACCGGCCAGATGGCCTTATGCAGGAGCAGCAGTTCGCGCTTCAGGCCGTATATCATCTTGGCCGTGCTTTCCGCAGGCTCGGCAATCAGTTTGTCCTCGGCAAGGTCCACCTTCTCGCCGAACTTCTCGAGCACGATGAAGTAATTATCCACGATGGCGTCGAGCAGAGCATAGGCAAGATAGTCGGCGCCCATCTTCCGGATCTTGCCTTTGCCCGTCCGGATACGCTCCCGGATGGGGCTGAACACGTCGCCCTCGATACCTTCCTGGAAGGAAAGCACGAAGTTCGGTCCCAGGATGATACTTATCTGCTCTGAAACGACAACCCCGTTCTTCAGGTGCGGGAACAGCATCTTGAGCACAATGTAGATATAGTCGCCGAAGTCCTCGGTCTTGGGCCGCTGGTCCGTGCTCATGATGTCCTCGATCACCAACCGGTGCAGGCCGAAGCAGTCACCGAGCTTCTCAAGGATCCGGGCGTCGTGCACCCCTTCGATATTGACCCAGGTGACCGTGGGCTTGTCGCGATACAGGATGCACTGATCGATCGTTGCGAGCTGCTGTTCAGCGACCTGCTGCTCATCGTAGTCCATGACCGCGATCTTGACCGCGCCGCCCTTCAGGTCGCCGGTATACACCAGTGATTCGGCGGGGAGACCCGCTTTTTTCGCTCTTTTTTTCGTGATGGATGGCATGGTCCTGGTTTCGATCACTGGAACTCTGCCAGCGTCCTTTCGATCTTCGACCTGTTGAACTGCTCCTGCCTCACCAGCGGCTTCCCGCTCAGGACCGGCAGGCGCTCTTCGAAGGTCGGTCGGTCGTGCCGGTAAATGATGCCGACCGGAATGCGGTCGCCCCACTCCAGCGCTTTTTCGAACGCCTTGACGCGGTTTGTCGGATCATGCTCCGGCCCGAGCTTGTAGACCCGCTGGCGATACCACTCGTAGGTGTTCACCTTGTTGAAGGTCACGCAGGGCTGAAGGATGTCCACGAGCGAGAACCCCTTGTGGTTGACCGCCTCCTTCACGATCCCCTTGAGGTGCTCCATGTCGCCGGCAAAGGCCCGCGCCGCGAAGCTGCAGTCCAGCGCCACCGCGAGCGCCATGGGATTGAACTGGGCCGAGATGACGCCGAAGGGTATGTTCTTCGTCACCATGCCCTCGCCCGTCGTGGGAGACGGCTGGCCCTTGGTCAGTCCGTAGATCTGGTTGTCGTGGACGAAAAGCTTGATATTGATGTTCCGCCGCATGGCGGCCATCAGGTGGTTGCCACCCTCGCCGTAGCAGTCGCCGTCGCCGGTCGTGACGATCACCGGCATCTCGTGGTTCGCCAGACGGGCGCCCGTGGCGATGGGAAGCGCCCGGCCGTGAAGGCCGTTGAAAGTGTTCCCTTTCGTATAGTGGGGGAACTTGGCAGCCTGGCCGATGCCGGAGACGAGCAGGTATTGGTGCGGCTCCATGCCCAGCTCCGTCATGGCGTCCTTGAAGGCCTTCAGGATCGGGAAGTTCCCGCATCCCGGGCACCAGGCCGGCACCTGTCCTCGATAGTCTTCTGCTGTTGGCATATGGTTCTCCTCCGGTACGGCATCATACGGAAATAGAATAATCTACTCTGCTCTGCGTCCTCTTCGGTGAAAGAGATCCTCTCTTATTTTTCTTTCGCCTCTACAACTTCTTGATTATTCCTTTCAGGTTCTCTACCAGCGACTCCACCGTGAAGGGCCTGCCGTCGTACTTGTTCAGGAGCGCCCCGAACTCATAGCCCGTCTCGCTCCTCATCAGCCTCGCGAGCTGTCCCGTCGCGTTCTGCTCAACGCAGACCGTGAGCTTCGCGCGCTCCAGCAGTCCCAGGTAATCGAACTTCTCCCTGCCCGGGAAGGGGTAGAGCTCACCAAAATGGATCATGGCGATACCATACGACCTCGCCAGCTCGTCCACGGCCTCACGCAAGAGCCCGTAAAGCGAACCCCAGCCCGCGATCACGACATCCGGGGCATGGTCGCCGTAGAGGAAGGGCGGCGCGATCTCCGCCTGCATGCCCGGAAGCTTCGCGAACAGCCGCTTGTCCACCATCCTGTTGCGGGTCTCCGCGTCCTCGGTGATATGGCCATCCTCGGTATGCTCGTCGCTGTCCGTCACCACCAAGTGCTTCGCGTCTCCCGGTATCGCCATCGGGCTCACTCCGCTTTCCGTGTAGGTGTGGCGATCATAGCGCTCCAATTTCTCGAACGCCTCGCCCCGGAGACGGTATTCGGTGTTCCGGAGCCTGCTCAGATCGAACCCGCGGGAGGTCCACTGCGCGTCCGCGAGATAGGTGTCGAAAAGAACGAAGGCCGGGACCTGGTATTTCTCGGCCAGGTCGAAGGCCTTATTGGTCAGGAAGAAGGCCTGCTCGGGCGTTCCCGGCGCGAATATGAATCTCGGGAACTCGCCGTGGCCGGCGTGGAGCGCCATATGGAGGTCGCCCTGTTCCGTCTTGGTCGGGAGGCCTGTGGCCGGGCCCGGCCGCTGGCCCAGGGCGATAACCACCGGCGTCTCGGTCATTGCGGCAAGCGATACGCCTTCGACCATCAGCGCGAAACCGCCGCCCGAGGTCCCGGTCATGGCGCGCACGCCCGCGAAGGAAGCGCCGAGTGCCATATTGATCGCCGCGATCTCGTCCTCGGCCTGCTCTACCACGATGCCGTATTCCTTTTCCTTGCCCGCGAGGTAGTTCATGATATCCGTGGCTGGCGTCATAGGGTAGGCTGAGTAGAACTTCACGCCCGACGCCAGGGCGCCCAAGGCGATGGCTTCAGCACCCCCTACCAGAAGACGGGATTCGGTCTTGTCATCGGAGGCAACGGCAAAGTTGCATTTAAGACAGCCCTTCACCGCGTGGTCGTAGCCCGCCAGTGCGGCATGCCGGTTCGCAGTTATGACCTTCTCGCCCTTCTTTCTGAAGGTCTCGTCGATGATCCCCAGCAGGACTTCGAGGTCCATGCCGAGCATGCCGAGCACCGCGCCCGTTGCCACGGTGTTCGCCATGATCTTGTCGCCACCGTGCTCCACGGCGAGCTTCGCGAACGGAATATCGAGGAACGCCTGCTCACCATGTGTCTGCTTGAGGGTTTCCGCGTCGTAAATAATCTGTCCGCGGGACGTAAGTTCCGGAGCGTGAAGCAGGATGCTTTCCTTATCGAGGGCCACGAGGATGTCTACCGCGTTCTTCGGCGCCATGACCGGCCGGTCAGCGAACCGGATCCGGTAAAAATTATGGCCTCCGCGAACGCGGGATTCGTAGTCCTGGTCCGTGAAGACATGGAACCCGGCGCGGGCGAACACATGGCCCAGCGTGTCGCCGATGGTGTGGATGCCTTGTCCCGCCTCGCCGCCGATCTTGATCGTATAATCCATAGTGCACCTCAATTCCCTTAGAGCACGGAATTTCACGTTTTAGAGAAGGAGACGTTACTTGCGAATGTTTCAGCACAGAGGACGCTGAAAGTGACCGAACATACGAAGTACAGAGAACTAGAGAACAGTTGAGCTGTTGATCTGGTGTCTATAAGTACTCGTCATTGAAGCTATCTGCAGCACGCTGCAGGGGATCTTCGATCCTCAGGCGCCATGCCTATCCTACTTGCTCGCTAACCCCGCAGTTTGCTGCGGGGAATGCGCTCGCCCCTGGATTCGATCTCTTCCAGCATCAGGTCGCCGCTTCCCAGGAGATGGGACAGAAGCGCAAAACCGCCACAGGGCGCTGCCGTGCCGTTGCTCAAGACAAAATCACAGTCCGCCTCACGGAACTCGCAGGCGGAGCACACGCGGCCCTTCAATCCCTCAAGGGTGCGCGCGTCCGGCACCGCCGCGATCCCGGGCCTTTCCTGGGACAGCTTCCTGCCTTTCTTGATGAGCCCATGGACCACAACGAAACCCTGGCATTCGAACTCTTCGTTCCTGCCCGGCTTGTAGTATTTACAGAAGTTCACGCAGAGCGTTCTGTCTTTTTTTGCTCTTTTTCGAAGCATGGGCATATTATAACAAAAAATCTAAAAACCATCGTGTATAATTGAACCATGGGCTTTCATCTCACCAGACAAACGGCGCTCAAGTGGCTCGAAACACCCTCGGTGTACCAGATCGCCCGGGACGAGGTCTATGAACTGGACGATGATTCATTCCGCTTCCTAACCTCCTGTGCTTCCGAGGAAGGATGCGACAATCGGGACAGCGCCTTCATCGATTACTGCCTTGAGGAAGGTCTTTTGACGCGGGAAAAGGTTGTACTCAAGCGTCCGCACCTCAAGCCTTCCCCGGACCCGTCGCTCCGCTATCTCGAGCTGCAGCTGACCAGCCGCTGCAATCTTCGCTGCAGGCACTGCTACATCGGCGACGACACTCCCCGCGAGCTGAGCTCGGTCCAGGTCCGGTCGGTGTTGAAAGAGTTCGAGGAGATGCAGGGCCTCCGGGTGCTGCTCACCGGCGGCGAACCCCTCCTCCATTCCCGGTTCGATGAGATCAACGAGATGCTCCCCGACCTGTTCCTGAGGAAGGTCCTGTTCACGAACGGCGTCCTGCTCAAGAAGGACGTGCTGAACCGCCTCAAGGTCCAGGAGATCCAGGTGAGCATCGACGGGATGGAGGCAGCGCACGACGCCCTCCGGGGCGCAGGTACCTGGGACATCGCGCTCGACGCCATGCGCCGCGCCCTGGACTCCGGATTCGAGGTCTCGGTCTCGACCATGGTCCATGCCGGGAACCTCGGCGACTTCGATGCCATGGAACGGCTCTTCAAGTCCCTCGGCATCAAGGACTGGACCGTCGACGTACCCTGCGCCGCAGGGAGGCTGAAGGACAACCGTGAGCTGACGGGCAGCCCCGAGGAGGGGGGGAAATATCTGGGTTACGGATACGGTGGAGGCATGCACGCCACGGGACCGGGGTATGCTTGCGGCCTCCACCTCATGGCCGTGCTGCCCGACGGCACCGCGGCGAAGTGCACGTTCTACGGGGACCGCGCCGTCGGTACCATCGACGAGGGGCTTCGTGCCTGCTGGCAGCGCATACGGCCCGTCAAGCTCGAAAGCCTCGATTGCAAATGCGAATATCTCGAAGCCTGCCGCGGCGGATGCCGGTACCGTGCAGAGCTCCTGGAAAATCCGCAGGGCAGGGACCTGTACCGCTGCTCGCTCTACGGTGTGATTGACAAAGCAGAATAGAATTGTTACTCTTTATTCAACGATGAAAGGAGGAGGCATCATGTCCATCAAAAAGGTAGCAAAGACCACGGCAACGACGTGCAAGTGCAAAAGCTCCTGCTAGCAGATCGCGACAGCGCGTTCCAAACAATACGAGCTCGGGGATCATTCCCGAGCTCTTGTTTTTCTGCTTCTTGCGTATTCCGGCCTACTTGATCCCTTTCAGCTTCTTCGCGATCTCGGCCACATGTTTGCCCTGGAACCGCGCGATAGCGAGCTCGTTCTCGCTCGGGCTGCGGGAGCCGTCACCGCCGGCGATCGTCGACGCGCCGTAGGGAG
>JAFNGD010000143.1:0-469 GCA_017885365.1 Nitrospirota bacterium | reverse complement strand
CTGGTCCATGAAGTTCCGCATCTGGGCGCACATATTGCCATACCGCGTCGGTGTTCCAAAGATGATGGCATCGGCCTCACTCAGCTGGTCCACCTTGGCCGTTGGAATGTGGGCAAAGGCCTTCTTGGCGGCCGCTGCGCCGGACTTCTCGAGAGCGTCGGCGGGGACCAGTTCGGGCACCTGGAACAGGCTTACCTCCACCCCCGGGACCGAGCGCGCGCCCTCGGCAACGGCCTCAGCCATGCGGTAGATATGACCGTACATGCTGTAGAAAACGACCTGTATTTTTGCCATAAATAATCACCCCTTTTATTGACCCAAATATATTTATACGCGAAGTTCCCCACGAACTGGTCTACCTTGATGCCGAGGTGCAGGCAGCGGATGTTGTTCATGCAGTCATCGGCATCGCTCTTGTCAATCTGGGTGACAAGCTCCTGCTTTCCCCGCTTGAACTTCAGGATGTAGG
>JAFNGD010000142.1 GCA_017885365.1 Nitrospirota bacterium | reverse complement strand
GTACTGAGGACGACCGAGCATGCCGGAAAAGAATGTTCGTCGGGTGCCCTTCTTTGGGTCACCTTTCTTGGGCACGCAAGAAAGTTGACAAAGAATGGCGGTGCAGAAAAAAGAGAGTTTGAACTTTTTGTATTTCAGCCTCTATCATATCCGCTATCAGTCGTGATCCGCGTCAAAGGTCTGACTTATGTCGTTTCTGGTATCTCGATCACGACCTTTACCCCCGAAGGATCGTTCTCCTCGATCACGAGCCCGCCTGCGTCACCGTACATGATCGCCAGCCGACGTCTCACGTTCTCCAGGCCGATCCCGCTCCCCCCGGCCGTATCCCCTATCCCGACCCCGCTGTCTGCGACCCGGATCCGTATCTTGCCATCTGCACGTTCTGCCGCGACCGTCACCTCGCCGCCGTCGATCGACGGCTCCAGCCCGTGCTTCACGGCATTCTCGACCAGCGGCTGGATCAAGAGCGGCGGGATGCGCACGCCCCGAAGCGCGTCCGGAAGATCGATCCGGTATTTGAGCCGCTCCCCCATGCGCATGACGAAGAGATCGAGATAGTTTTTCACCACATCCAGCTCCTGCGATAGCGGCACGGTCCGTTCCCGGCTCGTTCGCAGCGACGTCCGGAGAAAGGCGACGAAGGTCTCGAGCATCTCCCCGGCCTTGCGCGGATCAGTGTCGATGAGGCTCCGCACGTTCGCCAGGGTATTGAACAGGAAATGGGGCTCCATCTGGGACTGGACCAGCCGGAGCTCCGCCTCGATGACGCTCTTCTCCACTTCCAGCCGTTTGATCTTCTCTTCCGAAATGATCGAAAGCGAGATGAAGATGTAGCTGATGACGAAGCCGAAGAGAAGGGCGAACAGGATCACCTGGGTAAAATACCCGAAATGCTCCTGGAAGAACGACAGCGGCCGGAAGCCGTTCGCCAGGGCGCCGAGAAGTGTCCCGATGATCGCGCCTGCGATCACGGCAGCTGAAATGACCAGTACCTGCGTACTGGTCCGCGACGCTCTCCGGTAGAGCGGCAGGGCGGCGAGATTGGCGAAAAAGATGGAAAAACCGATGCACTGCGAAAAAACGAGGGTCACGGGAAAGCCCTTGCCCACCCCGATGGCCGTGATGATCACGGCGATGACCGTGTTGACGGCAGCATTCACAAGAACTGACGCGAGGAAGCGCCGGAAGGTGAACGGATAATGATCTGTCTTGATGAATGGCTCCGCCATGCTGTCCTCCGCTCCTATTCCACCACCCAGACAACTCCTTCCATCGGTCGCGAGACGGTCGTCCGCACCGGCACGACCGATGTCCCTTCGTATGCGAACACGGCGGCAAGAAGCTCCTCTCCCGTGGTGGCAGCGTGAAGCGCCATGAGCGCGAGCCTGCCCGATGCATCGTAGACATAGGTGGAAGAGGTGACGATCTGCTCCTGGCCGCGCACGATGACCTTGCATAGTTCCGCGGCCGTTGTCCGAAGGCCATCTGCGATGCCGATGATGAAGCCGCCCGCAGTGCACACGGCAAGGGGCGAGACGGCGAAGACAAGAACGACGAGGGCCTCCTTGCTGTCCTTCGGCTGGGCATGGGAGGCGATGTTCATGGTGAGCGGGGTCTGTTCCAGTCCCCAGCGCGCCCCTTTGCCTGTCCAATCGTAGACGACCCGGAAGGGCTTGATGAGATCGATCCCCGGTCCGGCCACGACGATATTGAAGGAGGCCGCGAGCCGCCCGCCGTCGATGAGCGCCACGACGAACCGGTCGCCGGGCCGCGACGGCCGAGCATCGAGCCGGGGGCCGAGCACGGGCAGCCCCTTGTCGGTGTACCCGATCCTGCTGACCGCGACCTCGGTCACCGCTGCGGCGCCCTGCCGATCCGCGGGATGGACCTGCTTCGTCACGCAGCCGCAGGTGAACAGGCAGGCGGACAGCAGCACGGCGCTTCTACGTAGGATAGACACCGGGTATTCTCTCTCCAGCCTGGGCTGCATCAGGGGAACAGGCTGGCATGGTCCGCGCACAGCCGGGGAAAGCATTCCTCGGGCATGACGAATTCGTTCTTAACGAGGCGCTTCATCGCCGCGACGGGCTGGCGGAACGTTCAGGCGTCGCGGTGCGAGTCGCCTGTCTGCTGCGATGTTCTTGTCGCTCCAGTTCCACCATTTCAGCAGAGCAGGGTCATGCTTCTCTTCCGACGCGAAATACACGGCGCACCGAAAGGCATACAGGACGCAGCGGTCGATATGCCGGCCACGCAGTGCGTTGAGCTTGTGATACAGCCGTTCCGGATCGCGGCCTTTCAGGTCCCGGACGCGGCGGACGCCCAGGTCCAGAAGGTCGCGGGCGATGCTTTTCCCTATGCCGGGGATCGTTTGCAGCTCCTGCACTGAGCGGTCCATGGGAACCTAGCTCCTGTCCACCTGCGCCAGAATGGCGACGTAATTCTTCCCGTACTTCTTCGCGCACTTCGGGCAGGTCGTGTAGAAGAAGTACATCTTCCGAAGGTCTTTTCCCTTTCCCTGCACGAAAGCCTTCATATCCCCGATCCAGGTCCGCATGTTGCTGAACGGCCCCTCGAACACCTTGGAGAGGAACGATCCCGAGATGGTTGCCATGGTCGCACCCGGAACGTCCCTGCTTACCTCTATATATACGTCGGCGCCCCAGAGCGAGTTCTCATCGGTGATGATGAGCCTGTTCGCAGGAGCGGCGCCGGCAGCCTCGATCGCCGCCAGCGTGCGCGTCATGACCGAACCGTAGTTCAGGGGAATGTGCAGAAAGCTGACCACCCGGTCCTTCACGCAGCGCTTGCCCTCCCAGGTGTGCGTTGCTCCGTCCCAGGGCTTGGGATCAAAGCGCGGACAACATTCATCGGTCTTTTCTTTGCTCATCTCTCTACCTCCCTGTTCATTCAGACTCGTTTTTAGAACATGGTGTTCTTATTCATGACCTCATTGTCCTCAGGCACCCATTGCATCACATCCCAATGCTCCACGATCTTACCGTCCGGGTCCAGGCGGAACCAGTCCATGGTGGCCCGGCCCTTGCCGCCGGTCGGGTCCAGGTGGTGCACATGGACCACCACGAAGTCGCCTTCCACTACCACGCGCTTGATCTCCATGCGGGCCTTGGGAACGCGCTGGAACAGGTCCTTGAAGTTCGCGATGAACGCCTCCTTGCCGTCCTTGACGAAAGGATTGTGCTGGCGGTATTCCGCCCCGACGTACTTCTTCATGGCGCCTTCCGGGTCGTGGTCGTTCATGAATGTGGTGTAGAACGACACAACCGTCTGCTTGTTGCGCTCCAGCCGCGCCTTCTCCACGTCAAGCCGGTCCGCCGCCGCCATGGCAATAATGGCCGACAGTATCACTGCCATGAATATGCCGATGCGTTTCATATTACCCTCCTGGGTCGCATGATCAGTCCCGCAGACTTCAGCAAACGTCCTCATCTCTCGCACGACCTAGGTGCTCGATCTTCTTTGATCGAGTATTGCTCCGTATGGGACGGTGAGCCACCAGGCGATGCGGGAATGGCTCAACGAAGCTGGTTATGCACTAATTACAGTTCGTAATAACCAGTTGCTCGGTAAACAATATTTCCTTGGTGCTTTGCACTTCAATGAACTCAAAAGGAGAGGTTAATGCTAGCGTTACAACACAATTGCTGCCCGGCTTTGTTATTGTTACAGAGACCATAACATGATCATTGAATTCCTGAATTTCGCTCGTTGCGATGGAATAACCGCCGGTATTCCGTTGTCCCATATCCAAGAGAACTGCTCGTTTCGTAGAAAAATCCACCGTGTGCTCATGGACAAATTGCACATACTCGGCCAATCGCGCATTGAGCGACGCCTGATCTCGGAAAACCTCCAGTTTCCTGTTCTTAACAACCCCGCTGATCGGATTATCTCCCGAGACAATGACCGAAAACGAAACAGTGGGGATAGGAGTATCCGCATTTGTATCAGACAAGCAGCCTGCAAGACAAACGGTGATCAGGATTGCTGCGACAGCATATTGTAATTTACTCGACATGTATGCCTCCTCTCTCGGTTCAGGCTCACCTCGCACACCAGGTCCTCGATCTCCTTCGAAAAGGCCCCGAAGTTCACCGAGTCGCATCAAATCCATTTCCAGTCAATATAGCGGATCTTGGTGATCCCCGGAATCAGCCTGCCCAGGTCTCGACCGTCCTTGGTCATGAGCCGGGCATCGGTATACCCCACGCTCTTGAGATAGACGAGATACTGCCCCGATGGATCGTGGACCGGCAGCCAGTTGACCCAGCCGTCGGCCAGCAGGGTGCGTTCGCCGGTCCCGTCGATGCGGGCCTCGACATGGTTAGGGATCATGATGCTGCGGGTGCTCACGACAATAGCACGAGTGCCAACCCGATGGCGGCTGGAACAGCCTGGACAAAGAGGATCTTTCGATTGGCCGTTGCGGCGCCATACAAGCCTGCGACCAGAATGCAGCACAGAAAGAACACCTTGACGCCGGCGCCGCCGGCGCCGAGGCTCAGCCCCCAGAACAGACCGGCGGCCAGGAAGCCGTTGTACAGCCCCTGGTTCGCAGCCAGGACCTTGCTGGCCTTTGCCGCCTCCAGGGTCTGGCCGAATGCCCGCAACCCGGCGGGCTTGTCCCAGAGGAACATCTCGAGCACGAGGATGTTGACGTGCACGAGCGCGATCAGTCCTACAACGATGTTGGCAATGGTGGACATTGTCTCTCTCTCCGTCGATGACCGCTAACGATGCAGACTACATCTCGCACACCAGGTCCTCGATCTCCTTCGAGAAGGTCTCGTAGTTCGGCGTATAGTCGATAGGGCACTCGATGACAACGACCTTCCGGAGATCGAAGGCCTTCTTGAGCACCAGTGCGAGGTCGTCGCCCTTTTTCACGGTCATGCCGATCGCTCCGTGGCTCTCGGCGAACCGCGCAAAGTCCGGGTTTGTGTAGTCCAGCCCGAAGCTTCGGAACCCCATGTTCTCCTGCTTCCACTTGATGAACCCGAAGGCATTGTCGTTCAGGATCAGCACGACCACCGGGATGTTCAGCCTGACCGCGGTCTCGAGCTCCTGGGCGTTCATCATGAACCCGCCGTCGCCTACCACGGCAAGGACCCTGCGCTCCGGATGGACCAGTTTGGCCGCCAGGGCCGAGGGCAGGCCCGCGCCCATGGTCGCCAGGGCGTTGTCGAGGATGAACGTGTTGGGCTTGTAGGTCCGGTAGAGCCGCGAGAACCACAGCTTGTAAATGCCGTTGTCGAGGGTCAGGATGTCGTCGGCGCCGAGGGCCTTTCGCACGTGGCAGACGACCTCCTGCGGCCGGGGCGGAAAGGTCGTCTCGCAGGTCGCCGCGAGCTTCTCGGTCAGGAACACGCGGAGGTCCGCGAACAGCGTATCGTCCCTCCGCGCCACTTTCGAGGCGAGTTGGCGGAGCGAGACCGAGACATCGCCGACCACCTCGATCGCGGGATCGTAGTACCGGTCCACATCGGCCTCAACGAAGTCGATATGGATGATCTTCTTGTCCAGCCCCCGGTTCCAGACGTAGGGGGGGTACTCCACAATGTTGTACCCAACGGTGATGATAAGGTCCGCCCGGTCGATGCCGCAGTTCACATAGTCGCGCTTGTGGATGCCCGCGGCGTAGAGGCTGTAGGGTGACTCGTCGGAGAGCACGCCCTTCCCCATCTGGGTATGCACCACGTGGATGCCGGTCCGCCCGACGAACTCGCGGAGCTCGTTATAAATGAGCTTCCGGTTCGCTCCGGCGGAGAGGATGAGCAGCGGATGGCGCGACGAGTTGATAAGCTCCGCGGCGCCCTCGATCGTCCTGGTGTCAGGGTCCGGCCTGCGCGCGCGGACCGCCTTCTGAACCTGCGCGTCCGTGTCGCTTCCCGCCACATCCTCGGGCAGCTCGATATGGACCGCTCCCGGCCGCTCTGCCTGGGCGTGCTTGAATGCATTCCGGAGAACGGTGGGGATAGTGCTCGGGTCGGCTATCGACTCAGCGCTCTTCGTGATCGGTTTCATCAGGCTGACAACGTCAATGAGCTGGAAGCAGGCCTGCCAGTTGTCGCGAATCGCCTTCTGGCCGGTAATGGCGATGAGCGGCGCGCCGATGAGCTGCGCGTGGGCGATGCCCGTCACGAGGTTCGTGGCGCCGGGGC
>JAFNGD010000141.1 GCA_017885365.1 Nitrospirota bacterium | reverse complement strand
TGCGCCCTGCCGGGCGCACACAACAGAAAAGGCCGCCTCGAATGAGGCGGCCTTTGGAAGAACAGGATCAGTTGATGCTTAGCAACCCACTGGGGCCTTCTTCGCCGGAGCGGCGGTAGCGGCCTTCATCGACTTCATCATGTTCTTCTCGGCGGTGAACTCCACCTTGTCACCGGCCTTGCACTTGCCCAGGTCCACGCCCTTGTCAGCCTTGAGCGTCTCATCCTTGCCATCGACCGTGATGACAACCGAACCGGCCTTGGCGTCAACGGACTTGATAGTACCCTTCTTCATGTCGGCGGCGAACGCCATTGATACAACGAGACACAGTGACAGCACAACAACCAGAACAACGGTAAGCTTCTTCATCCCGAGAACCCCCTCCAAAGAGAATTTGTACCGCTTTTGAGCGCTATAAATACCATAATTTGCGAAATTCTGCAAGCAGAATTTGAGGACCAACTCCACGGATAATCATGCAATTTTGCAACTCTTGAGACAGTCCGGCCCTCATCTCCTCTTCGATGACAGGATCCCTTCGATCCTCGCGATCTGTCCGTTGTACAGAGTATATTCTTCTTCGTACTCTTCCTGCATGGCCTGCGCCTGCTCTGCGCCGATATGGACCGTGGTCTTGCCCATCGTGAAGGATTGCGTTTCCTCCAGGTCGCACAGGTTCTCCTTGAGCCGTTTGAGCTCGGCCCGCAGTTCCTCCACGGACATCGTCTCGTAGGTCATTTCCCTATCACCAAACATGTGACACCCCGAACCGGGAAAGGATGAATCCAGGAGCGAGCGCATTCCCCGCAGCTTGCTGCGGGGCTAGCGAGCGATTAGAATAACAATAATTCCTTGAGGATCGAAGCTCCATGCCTCTTGCAGTAGGGAGCTTAAATCCCGGAGCGAGCGAGTTGCCCGCAGCTCGCCGCAGGGAGCTTCGCCGGATTTCGTCTACGGCAGGGTGTCGAGATACTCCAGCGCATCCTGCCGGTCCTTCAGCGTCCCCTCCGCCTGCCGCTCCTTGATGTCCTCGAGGACCTCGCGGAACCTCGGGCCCGGTTCCCTTCCCCGCGCGATGAGGTCCTTGCCTGTCACGAAGGGCTTCGCCTCGACCTTGAGGAACTTGCCGTAATAGTAATCGAGGATCTGCCCCGAGATCTTCTGCGTGTCGGTGAAGCCTTCGGCGGGCATGACCTCCAAGGTCGCCTTTGCGTCGGCAAGGGACAGGACGATGCTCTCCGGCACGGCGTCCTTGAGGTCCCGGCAGTAGCGGTACAGCGCCCGCCTGCTCGGACCGCCGGGAACGGACAGGTTGAGCGGACGCATATGATGCCTGATGAGCCTGGACACCACCGACGAGGTCTCGTTCGACAGCCGGAACCGCTGGCAGATGAACAACGCCTTGTCGGCGCCGATCGTGTCATGGCCGAAGAAATGGATGTCCCCATCCTCGTCGCGGCTGTAGGTCTCGGACTTGGCGGTGTCGTGCAGAAGGCAGGCGAAGCGGAGGGCGGCCTTTCGGGTCACGAACTGTTCGAGTTCTTCGTCGAGATGCGCGAGGACCGTACCGGCATGTCCGGGCGACAGGCCGGGGAGGTTCTCCATAACGCTGTCCACGTACTCTGCTGTCTTCAGGGAGTGCGTGAAGATGTCGTAGAGATGGTGTTTGCCGGGGGCAAAGTCCTTGAGCGGCTCCAGTTCGGGCAGGAGCTTCTTGAGCAGGCCGAGCGACTCCATGAGCAGAAGATGCCGGCCCGCGCCCCTGACCGAGAGTATCTGGAAGAGCTCGTCCCGGATGCGCTCCGGTGAGGGTTTCGTGATAAGGTCTGCGCGGGCCTTGATGTGCTCCGCCGTCGTTCTCTCGATGCTGAAACCGAGGGTCGCCACAAACCGCACGGCGCGCAGGAGCCGGAGAGGATCGTCGTCGAGCACCTTCGGGTCTGCGACCCGGACCAGCTTCTGCCGGACATCCTCCCTGCCGTCGAAGAGGTCGATGAGCCCGTCCAGCGACCCCTGCGCGAGGAATTCCGTTACACCGATGGCCATGGCATTGACCGTGAAATCCCGCCGCGCGAGGTCGGCATGCAGGTCCGGCCCGTCGAAGTTCGTAAAGTCGAACTGGATCGTCCCGTCCGCTTCGCGCTTCACCACCCGCGTGATCTTCCGTTCCTCGTCGAGGAAGAAAAAGCTCCCGCCGATGACCTCAGCAAACGTCCGCGCCACATCCTCGGAGCCCGACGGCATCACGAGGTCAATGTCCTTGATGGTCCGGGCCCCGCTCAGCAGGTCACGGACGGAGCCGCCGACAAGATAGATCGGCCGGGGCGCGAGTGCGGCAACCCGTGTCAGGTATGCTCCGATCAGATCGTACATGGTGGGGACCTTCGGGATGGGGGCACTGCGCCGTCATCCGCATCTTCCCGTCAGGAGCGTTCTTCCGCTATTTGCCTGCCACGGCCTTCCGGTAGCAGTCGACCTTGCGGATGGCGTCAAAATCCGGGTCGTTCTTCAAAGCGCCCCAATCACGATAGCCGTCGGCGACCGCTATGTCCAGCCAGACGCAGGCGGCATCGATCTTCTTCGTGCGTGCATAGATGCCCGCCTTCTGGTACGATGCGGCGGCATAGTTCGAGTCGATCTTGAGCACTTTGTCGAAGGTCTCCAGCGCCTTTTCATCCTGCTGTTTGGCCTTATAGGACACCCCCATGCTATACAGCGCGCCGACATTGCGCGGCTCGATCTCGAGGAGCTTCGTGAGGTCCGCGATGGACTTATCATGGTCGCCTGCTTCCTGGAAGGCCCTGCTCCTGCCGGCATATGCCGCAACGCTCCGGGGGTTCAGCTTGATCACCATGCTGAAATCGCCCAGCGCCTGCTCGTACTGCTTCCGGTTCAGAAACACGCCGCCCCGGTTCAGGGCGGCTTCCTGATTCTTATCATCCAGCTCGAGCGCATTGCTGAAATCGTCTATGGCACGGTCCCAATTGTTCAGGCCCAGGTAGGCCATGCCCCTGCTGTTGAAGATCCGGGCCACGTCCTCCATCGGTATCTCGCCCTTGTTCGTCCGGATTGCCCGGGTGTAATACTCCACCGCATCAAGGTACAGCTTGTTGCCGGCGTACTCTGACGCCTTTTGCCAGTCCTGCTTCGGGCCCTTGGCGGCATCGGCAGACAGAACGCTGCCGGGCATCGTCGCCATGATGCCGCCAAGGACAAAACACCAGATCATCATTCGTCGTACCATGGTTCCACCGCCCCTCCTGAAAGACATTCCTTGGTGAACACGTTTCTGCCGCGTCATTCGTCTGCCTCCTTTTCCACTGTTTCCTCGCCGGTGATCCGGCGTATCTTCTGCAGCCGCTTCCGACGCTCCTCCCGGGCGATGTACCAGTCCTGGATCAGCGTTTCGATCAGACCGATCAGCAGCTCCGCTTCACCGGGATCGGCGTCCTGGACCTCGGCGCCGGCTGCCTCCATGCGGGCGCCGATCATGCCGCTCTTCCGGACAGACTCGATGGCCTCCCAGGTGAGCGGGTCCGCTGTGCCCTTGATCTGGCGAAGCTCGTCGTTCAGGCTTCCCGGCTGTACGCGCCAGTAGTCCCTCAGTATCGCCGAGATGCAGCGCCGGGATAGGGCCGCAGACACCTTGGGGCTCAGTTCGAGGGTAAGGCAGGCCTCATGATAGTCTTCAAGGACCTCCGGCGGAAGCGAGACCGGGAATGCCCGGGCGCGCGATGGCGGCACGAGGTTCCAGGAAGTAAGGTGCTTTCCCCTGTAGACCCGTGTTCCGACGACCTCACGGCCGTGCAGGGACGCGGTCAGGGAGAACCTGCGGCATTTCGCGTTGGGGCAGACCACGAACTTAGTCACGAGGCGACGCGGTCCGTCCGCGTTCGGCAGCGTCAGGTCCGCAATAGCCACCTGCCGTTCTTTGTCCGTCACGGGCTGGTCCGTGCCGCAGAACGGACATTGCCAGATATATTCGCTCACGCTCCCCTCCTTGCGGTCGCTTCGTCTCATTCGGCGAGCAGCGCCCTGAACTGCTGCTCGTCCCACTCCCTGGTCATGACGACCTCGCCGACCTTCTTCGGCAGGACCAGGCGCACCTTGCCGCCCTCGGCCTTCTTGTCCACCTGGATGACGTCCATGAGCTCGGTAACGGAAGGACGGCGCTTCAGGACCGAGAGACTGACCGGCAGGCCGTAATCACGGACGAGCTTTTCCACCCGCTCGGGGACCCTGGCCTCGCACTGACCAATGCGGTGGGCAAGCTTCGCGGCATACACCATGCCGATGGCCACCGCTTCGCCATGGCGCACCGTATAGTTCGACAGCGTCTCGACCGCGTGCCCCACCGTGTGGCCGAGGTTCAGGATGGCGCGGAGGCCGCCTTCGCGTTCGTCCTTGCTCACCACGTCCGCCTTGATCTCGCAGGAACGCCGGATGATGTGGCCCAGCGGCCCCTGCTCCTGGGCGAGGATCTTCTCCCGGTTCTTGTCGAGGAAGTCGAACAGCTCGCGGTCCCAGATCATGCCGTACTTGATCACTTCGGCCATGCCTGAGAGGAACTCCTCCTTCGGCAGCGTCTTGAGCGTGTCCAGGTCCATGAGCACGAGCCTGGGCTGGTAGAACGCTCCGATCATGTTCTTGCCCATGGGGTGGTTCACGCCGGTCTTGCCGCCGACACTGCTGTCCACCATAGAGAGGAGCGTCGTCGGCACCTGGACGAAGGGCACGCCCCGCATGTAGCAGGATGCGGCAAAGCCCGTCAGGTCGCCGATCACGCCGCCGCCCAGCGCCACGAGCGGCGATCGGCGGTCGAAGGTGTTGATCAGGAGCGCGGTGAAGACAGCATTGGCCCAGTCCAGGGTCTTGTATTGTTCGCCGTCGGGGACCTCCACGGGCATCGCCAGGAAGCCGGCCGCCGTCAGGGCCTTGAGCACGCGCTGGCCGTAGAGCCCGTTCACCGTGGGGTTCGTAACCACGGCGGTCTTCCGGCCGAAACGGAGCCTGCCCATCTCTTCGCCCAACTTCTCCAGCTTCGCGCCAATGAGGATGTCATAGCTCCGTGCGCCGAGCTCTACCTTAACAACATGCATAGCGTACCTTCTCTTTGATCTCGGCGATCACGTCGTCCACGGACCGCTCCGAGGTGTCGATGACAAAGTCCGCCTGGCGGTAGAACCGGTCCCGGGCATCCAGCAGCTCCCGTATCTTCGCCAGCGGGTCCGCTATTTGTAAAAGCGGCCGGTGGGTCTCGTGCTTGA
>JAFNGD010000140.1 GCA_017885365.1 Nitrospirota bacterium | reverse complement strand
CCTCTTTCATGATCACGGTGTATTTCGCCTCTTCGAGTGCCATGACCTCTCCCGTAGTTACGAAGAACAACGCACAGAAAATTAGATAGAGATTGAATAGAACGTTCCGGCTTTTCATGACCTGTCCTTTCGGGGAACAACACCAGCGCTCCTCATGGAATTCCTGAAATCATAGCAATCGCCTAACAGGCTGTTGAAAAAGGCTTGAAAGGCTGAAAACGCACCCTAAAGGGTGCGGCTACCTTGCGAGAAATCAATACGCTACGATTTGGTAGCCGCAGGCTTTAGCCTGCGAAATTAGTTTTTCAACAGCCTGTTAGAGGAACTATGCTTAACGTTCTCTGGTGTTCACTCGCGTTTTTCCGGCCAGCGCTGGGGCACCTTCTGCAGAAGCGAGGTGTCGTAGCCCTGCTCGGCAAGTTCCTTGACCAACCGGGTATAGTCTTCTTCGGAAATGGCGGGGGTCCGGGCCATGATCCAGACATAGTCCCGCTTGTTCCGGCCGATGACGGTCTGCGTGTAGCTGTCGTTCAGGTGCGTGATGAGGTACTCCGCCTTGAAGGGCCAGATGAAACGCATCCCCCAGACGGCGTTGCTTGCCCTGTCGACGATGAATCCCCGTGGCGTATACGTCTTGAGCGGCCCGTCAAAAGCATCCTTGTGGAACGTAAATGTCGTGGCGATCGTGCCGTCCGNNCACAGAAGTACTGCGGCGAAGATCGCAATAGATGCCATACCCGCTCCCGCGCTGTTCATGCACCAGACCTTCATTGTATTCCCTCTGCTCCGACCTCGGGCTCGCCCGGCCCCTTGCCCGCGCACGGATTCAAATGCCAGGCCTCACGGTGTCACCGGTGCCGCTCCGCTCCCGATGAGCGGCAGGACTTTCTCGACCGTGAAGTACACAAGGTGCTTCGGCCCCTTCTGCGCGTCGACTTCGGGCTTAAGGTGCCTCCGGGTCATGCTCGCGATCAGCTCGGCGTTGTCATCCTCCCGGACCTTTTTCAGAAAGAGCCGTATCCCTTTATGTCCGGGGGCGTCCTCCATGAACAGGTAGGCGGCATGGGGGTTGGACCTGAGGTTATCGTGCGTCAGTCGCTCCCGCATGATGAACGCCACTGTCCCGTCGTCCATCACGTGGGGCGTCGAGTAGATGGCCGCGTCCACCTTCCCGCCGGCATCAGCGGTGGACAGTACTCCGGTCCCCGCTGCGGTTTCGAAGTACTGTTTGAGCGTCTTTGCCATTCTCAATTCTCCTTTTCCCTCGGGCCAAATTTATTCACGTGGAAGCCAGTGTCGGCAGGATATCGGACGGCCGTGAATCCGGCTTCGCCAGGACCATCTGCACGCTGCCGATGTACCGCTCCAGGAAGGCCCCTTCGCAGTAGCAGAGGTAGTACTCCCACATCCTGATGAAGGTCTCGGGATAGCCGAGCTTCCGGACCGTGTCGAGGTTCGCGAAGAACCGGTCCCGCCAGACCTGGAGCGTCCTGGCGTAGTGCGGCGTCAGGTCCTCGAGATGGAAGAGCCGCAGGTCAGTCACTTTCGTCAGAGACCGGGTGATCGCCTCCACGGACGGGATGAACCCGCCGGGGAATATGTAGCGCCTGATAAAATCGACGGACTTGATCTGCGCTTCGTAGGCCTGGTCAATGATGGTGATGGCCTGGAGCGCCATCATGCCGTCGTCCTTCAAGCGGTCCGCGCAGACCTTGAGATAGGTGTCGAGGAAGTGGTGCCCCACCGCCTCGATCATTTCTATGGATACAAGCTTGTCGTACTTCCCCGTGAGGTCCCGGTAGTCCTCGAACAAAAGCTCCACCCGGTCCGCGACGCCTTCCCGCTCGAACCGCTCCTTCGCCAAGTCGTGCTGCTGTTGCGAGATGGTCGTTGTCGTGACCCGGCAGCCGTAGTGCTTTACCGCGTGGATGGCGAAGCCGCCCCAGCCCGTGCCGATCTCGAGCACATGGTCCTTGCGACCCAAGGCCAGTTTCCTGCATATGCGGTCGTACTTCGCCGTCGCCGCCTCCTCGAGCGTCGCGTCGTCAGCCTCGAAGATATTGCACGAATAGGTCATGGTCCGGTCGAGCCAGAGGCGGTAGAAATCGTTCCCCAGGTCATAATGGGCCGAGATGTTCTTCCTGCTGCCTTCCTGCGTGTTCTTCCGGAGGGCGTGCATCAGCCAATGCAGAGGCTGCATGAAGGCCGCCAGCCCACCCTCGATGTCCGTCATTACACGGCGGTTCAGCACGATGATCCTGACGAGCGTGACCAGGTCGTCAGCTGACCAGAATCCCGCCATGTACGCCTCGCCGGCTCCGATGCTGCCGCCGAAGGCCATGTCGGTGTAGAACGCGGGATCGTGGACCGAGATCATCGCGGCGAGGCCGCCGCTCCGGCCGAACGCATGATGCTCGTTGCCTTCGATGACGGTGATCGAACCCCGCTCGATCTTCCTGAGATGGGAGAACACTGCCCGGCGGGCTATCCCGGCGAGCATGCCCGCCGATGCAGCCGGCATGATGCGCGTGCCCGGCGTGGAGCGGGAAGGGATGACAGAACCGTTCATTACATAACCTCGCTGCGATGAGTTCAGAGAGGAAAGGTTGCATCCTCAATTTATTGCCGATAGTGGTTCGCTTTTATGTTCTGCGCCGCCAGGGTTACGGTCTCAGTGATCCTTTTTTGGCGCGTCTCCTGCTTCTTGGCATTAAGTATCCACTCCAGGATGATCCTTTTTGAAGAAGGAGGAAAAGCCTCAAAATTACTTAATGCCTTTTTATTCTTGCTCAGCGCCTGTTGCAGGTCATCAGGGATCACGGAATTTTGAACATCGGTCAAAGCCGTCCATGTCCCTTTTTGCCTGGCTAACGTTATCAGATCCAATCCGGCTTTTGCCATCAGGCCTTCTTCGATCAGCCTCTCCGCTCGCTGTCTGTTCGCCTTGCTCCAGTTGCTTTTTGGATTGCGCTTGCTGAACAGCAGGTAATAGCTTTGTTTGTCCCTTTTATTGGGCCTGCTGTCTATCCATCCGAAGCAAAGCGCCTCATCTACGGCCTCTTCATAATGCACGGTCGGAACATCGCTTTCTTTTTTATACAGAATGAGCCAGACATTCTTTTCCTTGGTGTGGTTCTTGCTGAGCCACGCCCGCCATTCTTTGCGGTTTGCAGCGGAGCGTATCTGTATGCCGTCTTTTAGATCCATGATCGTGCACTTTCTGATATTTTATAGATATTGCTGCTATGCATGCCCGTAGAAGGGCACGCCCTTCCTCCAGAGACGGAACGCCTGCCAGTAGATGCCGGCTACCACCTTGAGCGTCACCACGGGATACTTGAGAAGCATGCGGGCGAGCGAAGCGCCGGTGATCTCCCGCCGCTCCACGCTCAATTCGGCCTCGAATATTCTGCCTTCTTTATCAAAGTCCTCCATGTGTACATTCACCGTGCTCCCCGGCTCCGTGAAGGTCCACTCGTACTCCAGGTCCATGGGCATGAAGGGCGACACGGTGAAGTCCTTCTTTAGCCGGAAGCGCTTCTGCTCCTGTGAACCCATATTATCACGTTCAGTCACAACATAACAATGGACCTCGCCCCACGGTGTGTTGTGCACTTCCACCACAATGGTCTCGACGCGGCTGCCGGTAGCGTCAAAACAATAATAGAAAGTGGCGGGATTGAAATTGTGGCCGAGATAGCGAAGATGCGTCAGCATCCTGATCGGCCCTTGCGGCCGCTTGCCGGTCCTCTGCTGAACAAGCGCACGGACCGTCTCGTCGATCGTTAACGACGTGTCTCCGAAGTGGTCTTTCCTGCGTAGCCAGGCGAGGTTCGGACGCTTCGTAGACCAGAGCCATCTTCTCCGGAACACGGTGTCCAGTTCGGCAAGGTCCAGGTACAGAAAGAAGACCGAGGTGCGGAAGCGGTTCTCTTTCGGTCGGTACCGGGCATGGCGGATGACACCTTCGTAGATGCAGCTGTTCATGGACACGCCTTCCCATTAATACAAACACCATTAGATTCGTTACTACTTTCGCCCCTCTCCTTTATCCTCTCCCCAACGGGGAGAGGGCTGGGTGAGGGGGGACGTTCCGGGATGTAACAATATTTAATTCGTTCGTATTAGCAACGATGCAGATCAAGAGCAGGGCATCTCGCGCAAAGCCGCAAAGCTCGCAAAGAACTATAATCGACTCACACAAGAAACTTGGTTTTTCTCTGCGTCTTGGCGCACTTTGCGAGACAAAGCCCCAACTTGGCATTTATCTGTGTCTCTGTGCCTCTGTGGCGAAATGTCCTTACAGTGTCTTGCCGAAATACCTGCACGCCGCCAGGGCGCTCTTCACCCCGTCCTCGTGGAACCCGTAGCCCCAGTAGGCGCCGCAGTAGTGGGTCCGCTTCACACCGCTGATCTCACCATGGCGCTGTTGGGCCGCAGGCGCTGCCATCGTGTACTGCGGATGGTGATAGAGGTACGAGCCGATCTTCTTCTGCTCGGCAATTCCATCGGGCAGATTAAGGGTAACTAAGAACTCCTCGGCCGACCGGATCGACTGCAGGATGTTCATATCGTAGGTGAGGACAGCGCGGCCGGAAGAGCCCTTCGGAATATAGTAGTTCCAGCTCGCCCAGAGGTTCCGCCGCTTCGGCAGGACCGCAATGTCGGTGTGCAGGACCGTCAGGTTCTCCTGGTAGGGGATCGCCCCGAGCACCTCGCGTTCAGCAGGCGTAGGGTCTGCGAGCATGGCCAGCGCCGTGTCGCTGTGGCATGCCAGCACTACATGATCGAATTGTTCCGTGTCGCCGTTCACCGGAGAGAGCTCGACACGGTCCGGGTGGCGCGTGACCGATTTGATCGGTGCGCCCAGCCGTATCCGGTCGCGGAAGGTTGCGGTCAGCTTCTCCACATAGCGGGCCGATCCGCCGGTGATGACCTTCCACTCAAAGGGGTTCTTCACCTCCAGGATGCCGTGGTTCAAAAAGAACCGCGCGAAGGTCTGCAGCGGAAAATCCTCCACGCTCCCGGGGTCAGCGGACCAGATGGCAGCGGCCATGGGGACAATGAAGAAATCAAGAAACCGTTTTGAGTATCCCCGGGAGCGCAGGTAAGACACCAGAGGACGGTCATCACCGGCCTCTTCGAGCAGGCGCGTGAACTCTCCCCGGAGTCGCAGGATGTCCCGGACCATGGCGTAGAAAGACGGGTCTAATAGATTTCTGCGCTGGCCGAAGATGGTGTTGAGATTATGGGCACTGTACTCGCGGCCCTCTGGCTCGGACCTGAGGCTGAAGGTCATGTGGGACGGCTGGTGGGCCACGCCGAGAACGTTGATGAGGTTCAGGAAGTTCGGATAGGTCTTCTCGTTGAACACGATGAATCCCGTGTCAACTGCGTACCGCTTCCCTTCCCGCTCCACATCGACCGTGTGCGTGTGGCCGCCGATGTAATCGTTCGCCTCGAAGACCGTGACCTCGTGGTCCTCGTGCAGGAGGTAGGCAGAAACAAGCCCGGATATGCCGCCGCCGATGATCGCAATTCTCATATCATTTCCCTGACGTAACACCCGTGAGCTCGTCCCGCAGTGTATCGCTGATGGGCTTCGCGCCAAGCCAGATCGTGAAATAGGCTGCCGCGAAATCCGCACCCTCGATGGTGCCGAGCGAGGTGCCGTTCAGGCTGAGCGTCGTGCCCTTCCCCGGCACATAGGTCAGGGCGTACCGGTCCCCTTCCTTCACGTCGCGGTAGAGCTGGTTGAGCTGCTCGATCCGGAGCTTGAGCCGGACCAGCTCTTCCCTTGGGACATTCTTCTCCAGGTAGGGCACCGCCGACTCGCCGAACTTGGGCCCCTTGATGGAGATGTGGTAACGAAGCTCGAGCCGCTTCGGGACGTCCTTCAGCACTTCCTTGCCCGGGACGTCGGCGGGAAGATAGAGCGCGGCATCATAGACCGTGACCATCCGCATCCAGACGAGCCGCCCCGTGCCACGGAGCGGGAGCGTCTGGCCGTGGACTACCGCCTCAGGCAAAAAAAGCGCCCGGGGGTCGGCAAGCGAAAGCGTGCCTGACAGCACCGCGCAGAGGGCTATGAGCGCGGATACCATGAACCGCTTACGGGAACACACGGGTCTCTCCGATCTTCATGACGACGAACCGCTCCTCACTGATGCCCGCCTCCTTCAGCGCCTTGTTGAGATAGACCGGCGGCTCGGAAAGGTGCTCATCGGTCAGTTTGAAGGTGGCCCAGTGCATGCCCACGGACTGCTCCGACCGGACATCCTGATGGATGCGGACAGCCTCAGGCGGGTCCACGTGCATGGCCTTCATGAACCAGCGGGGGCTGTACCCGCCGATCGGGATGAACGAGAGCCGCATGGGGCCAAGCCGCTTGCCGATCTCCCCGAAGAGCGGCGCATATCCCGTGTCGCCGGAAAAGAAGATCTTGCCGACCGGGGTCTCGATCACCCACCCCGCCCAGAGCGCCTCGTTCCGGTCGAAGAGCGTACGGTTCGTGAAATGCTGCGCCGGCACCGCGTGGAACCGCAGGCCGCGAAGGTCTGCCGATTCCCACCAGTCCAGTTCCTGCACGTTCGTAATGCCGCGCTCTTTCAGCCACGGCTTGAATCCGGGCGGGACAAAGTACCGGGGAGCGTTGCCAAGCGCCTTCACGGTATCCGAGTCAAGATGATCGTAGTGATTATGGCTGACTATCACGGCATCGATCTTCGGCAGGTCCTTGATCGCCACACCCGGAGGCGCAAGCCGTTTCGGTCCCGCAAAGGAGACCGGCGACGCCCGTTCGCTGAATTGGGGGTCCGTCAGGATGTTCAGGCCGCCTGCCTGGATCAGGAACCCGGCATGGCCTATCCAGGTGACCTGGATGGCGTCGCCGGGCGCGTGGTTGATGCTGTTCAGGTCCGGCGCCACGACCGGCGGCACGAACGCGGGAAGCTGGTCAGCCGGGACTCCCGGCGCTTCCTTCGGCCCGCCGCCGAACCACCACCGTAAAAAATCGAAGAAACCATGCTCCTCGTAGGGCGCGGTGTTCTTGTAACCGTTCTTTTCATGGTGTGCCGGGGGCTCCGCCATGGCCGTGGTGGGACCCTGGGCAGCACAGCTCACCGTGAAGAAGATCGCGGCCACGAGGGCTGTCATCTCGCTGGATCTTTTCACGTACATACCGAATGATCCCTATTTCAACCACCGGTCGAGGTATGCCGCCGCGAGCGTACCCGTTGCGTTCAGGAAGACGCCCCAGCAGATATCGATGAGCGACACCCGGAGCGGCCAGTCGCGCAGGAGCGAGTAGTTCGTCATGTCGTAGATCGTGTACACGACGAGGCCGAACAGGCCGCCCCAGAAGAGGCTCGACCCGACCAGGTTGTCCGGCGAGACGCGGGGCAGTGCGTACAGCACGATGCCCGCAGGGATGGCGATATAGACGACCAGCGCAGCCCAGATGATCGGCTGCATGCCGTCCCCCGACATGCGGAGGAAACCGCCCAGGTCCTTCTTGTACAGGCCCGAGGCGAAGGTGCCGAGCCAGATGAAGTCGAGCGCGAACAGGAGCGGCGGGAGGAACAGGAAGACCTTGAAGGAATGCCACATGGGAACCTCCTTGAACAGTTCGTTGAAAAACGATTTTTGGTGTCTTTGCGAGCGAAGCGAAGCAATCTCGTCTCTTGTTTCATCAAGCACTGCGGGATTGCTTCCCCCTGATAGCGCGGGGGCAGGCTTGCTGACGCTCCTCGCAATGACAGGTTACGGGGACTGTTTCAACAACCGGCTACGACTTCAGCGGCAGCGGGAAGAACGCGCTGGTGCGCCGCTTATACTCATCGAATTCCCTATTTCCCTCATACTTCTTCTCGAGCATCGGGATGCCGGACACACCGAGGATCAGGGCCGTGATTGTCATGGGCCCGATAACGGTCATCCACCCGCCGGGGACAGCAAGGGCAATGAGGTAAATGCCCCACCAGAGCGTCACCTCGCCAAAGTAATTCGGATGGCGGCTGTATTGCCACAGCCCGGTCATGATGATCCTGCCTTTGCTGTCCGGAACCTTCTTGAACTGCAGAAGCTGCCAATCGGCGACCGCCTCGAAAAGGAAGCCCGTGAGCCAGACGAGAATGCCGATGACGTCGAAGGCGGTGAATCCGTGGGCCGGTGTGGTGATCACCCTTAGCACGGGAAGGGAGATAATGACCAGCAGCACCCCCTGCAGGATGAATATCTGGAAAAAGGAGCGGAGCACGAAATACTTCCCCCACTCCTCGCGCCACTTCCGGTATCTGGCGTCCTCAGCCTTGCCGCGGTTCCGCAGGCCGATGTGCAGCGCGAGCCTGACGCCCCAGATCGTCACGAGCGAGACGACAAGGACGGCGCGGTCCGTCGCCGCGCCCCGTGAGAGCAGCACGGCCAGGGACGCCACGATGAATCCGCCCCCCCAGGCAACATCCGCCACGTCATTCCGCCTGAGCACAAGCGAGATGATGAACCAAAGGAGCATGTAGACAAGGACCGCTGAAGTTGCTACGAGCACTGCATCCTGCATAATAGTTGAGCACCCTTTCGGGGCCAGACGGATCATGTAACTTGGAACCATTATAGCATGCCGGCAATGAAGTTTCCTGCAGCAGACTGCATGGAGCTTCGATCCTCAAGGTACCATTCTATTCTAATCGCTCGCTAACCCGTAGCACGCTACGGGGGCTGCGCTCGCTCCTGGATTCATATTTCTCCGACCGCATTTCTTGATAATCCCCCGACGCTGTGCTAATCTTAACCATGGCCTCGCCCGCTCCCACCTCATCGGACCGCGTCCTGATCATCGGCGCAACCGGATTCGTCGGCGCCCGGCTCATCCCGGAACTGGTCAAAAAAAACATCAAGCTGCGCCTGCTGGTGCGCGACCTTGCAAAGGCGGCGCCCCTTATCATCAAGGGCGCGGACATTGAGGTCGTACAGGGTGACCTCGTCGCCAATGCCGGACTTTCCGAAGCGCTCCGCGGCATCCATACGGCCTACTATCTCGTACACTCCATGGGCGGCACAACCCTGTTCAGGAACAAGGAATATTCCGAGAAGGACCGGGCTGCGGCGAAGAACTTCATGGCCGTCGCAGACGCCGAAGGCCTGAAGCGCATCATCTATCTCGGCGGGCTCGGCGAGACCAAGGACAACCTCTCCGAACACCTCAGGAGCCGCGCCGAGATCGCGAAGATCATATCGTCGGGAAAACCCTCGGCCACGGTCCTGCGCGCAGCGATCATCGTCGGCGCGCGAGGGGCGTCTTACGAGATGCTGCGCTACCTCGTGGAGCGCCTGCCGGTCATGATCTCACACCCAAGTGGGTTGAGACGCGCATCCAGCCCATTGCCATCCGGGACGTTATCGAATATCTCGTCGGCTGCCTCCTCTATCCGGAGACGGCGGGTCAGGAATTCGATATCGG
>JAFNGD010000139.1 GCA_017885365.1 Nitrospirota bacterium | reverse complement strand
TGATCATAAGGACCATGGGTTCGCCATCGTACCGGCGGAACGAGAGCAGGTCCCCGGCATAGGTGAAGCGGGACCGTGAGATGCCGTGACCGACAGCGATGTTCCCTTCGCCGAGGGAAAAATCCCCGGGGACCATGAGCGTATAGTTCGCGCTCATGACAGGGTCGAAATAATAGCCCCACAACCGGCCGCGTACATCGCTCACCCCCCGTATGCCGCGGATGGCGTCCAGATACCTTTCCGGGACCAGTTCGTGCCGCCCTGCCGCCATCCGCTGGACGACGATCTCGGGGGACCCCTGAAGGACCAGCGAAGCCTCTTTCCGCAATGCATGGGTGAAGAACATGACCGACGCGAGCAGGAAGATCAGGAGGGTATACACCAGCAGGAGCGCGATGTTCTTGCCTTTCCTGCGCGCCAGGGACGAAAGGGTAAAATCGATGATGTTACGCTGTTTTTCGATCCAGATCCCCATGCCTATGGTCCCCGCCTTCCTTGCTGCGGTCCCAGGAGCGACCCTGAGGGGAAGTGCTCCAGGGACATCGGATGGTCCTGGAAGGGTGCATGCATATCGGCCTGGGAGGGATGGCGGGTGTACCGGGCCTCCGTGAAGAGGCAGAGATCGGTCAGCTCAAGACGCTGCACCATCGCCCTGGTCTCCGCGATGTCCGGCGCGCGCCAGCTGCGCAGGTACGCAGCGTGCGTGAAAGCGGCGGTCAGCAGGACGGCCTGGATGCCCAGGTATATGAAGAACAGAGATGATCGTCTCATGAAGGACCGAAGGGTGTGGACATGCAACGATTGCCGGAATATGCGGCCTCGGTGGTCAGTCGAGCTCCTTCAGGACCGCGGCGGTGATCTCCTGGTACCGGAGAACGTTCCTGCCCTTGTGGTCCTTCAGGAACTCACGGGCCTCGGTCTCGCCCGCAAAGGGGATCAATTCCTTCCCCATGGGACCGTACACATCGCCCCCGATGACGTAGAACGCCGCGCGTCCGTCGACCTGCCTGACCGCATAGTAATCGGTCACGAAGAACCTGTCAATGTCCGATTGGACCTTCCCGGGAGCGTACTGTTTCAGGTCCAGCAGGAACTTGAACAGGTCCTTGGGCCCGTCAAAATATCGGAGGGCGCCGTCCTTGAACACCACCGTGGCCACCCAGTCGGGATACTTTGCCACGAACATGCCGCAGACCGGGCACTTGTCCCGATCGTTGGGCTTCCGGTACGCATTCTCCGCCGCATCCGCGACACCGAGGAAAACGACCCATGCCGCGGCGATCAGAACGAGCAGCACAACGATACCGGTCTTCTTCATGGCACCCTCCTCGAAGGTGATGGATTTGATGAAACGAGTGTGGCAGCCCGCTGCCAAAGGCGCTCATGCGCAGGGACGAGCCGCTACAGGGTGTTCAGCACGAGCTTGCGAAGCGTTTCCTCGGACGCCTCGCCGAGAAGCTTATACTTGATGGCGCCTTTCCGGTCGATGAAGAAGGTCCGCGGCAGGCCCACGACGCCGTAGGACTTCGCCATTTTACTATCGGTGTCCAGCAGCACCGGATAGGTGATCTTCACCCTGTTCTTGTAGGCCCGGGCCGCATCGAGCCCCTGTCCGACATTGACAGCGTATACTATAAGCCCCTGGTTCTTGTACTGCTGGTAAAGCTTATCGAGGATCGGCATTTCTTCAAGGCAGTAGGGGCACCAGTCCGCCCAGAAGTGGATGACCACAGCCTTGCCCCTGAGGTCGTCGGGGACCGTCACGTTCCGCTTTTCGAGGTCCGGGAGCGTGAAGCGCGGCGGCGGGTCGCCGATCTTGAGCATCACCCGCTCCGCACTGTTCGCCGTTGTCACGAGACCGAACAGGAGCACGACCAGTGCTGCGTAATGCAGCGCGCGTTTTTTTCCCGGTGCTCCGTTCATGGCTCCGCTCTTCCTGTGGCCGGACCTGCGGCACTGCCTTCCTGGGCACGTGCCGACAATCCTTTCAGTTCAAAGTTCCACTTCCAGACCTCGTAGATCACCGGGTAGACAACCAGTTCAAGAATAAAGGACGTGAAGATGCCGCCGATGAGCGGCGCCGCGATCCGCTTCATCACATCGGCTCCGGTGCCCATAGACCACATGACCGGAATCAGGCCGATGGCCGTGGTGGCCATGGTCATGAACTTCGGCCGGAGCCGCTTCACGGCGCCCTGCAGGATGGCCCGACGAAGGTCGTCCAGACCGTTCATCCGGCCTTCGCGTTTCGCCTCATCGTAGGCCAGGTCCAGATAGAGCAGCATGAACACGCCGGTCTCGGCGTCCACGCCGAGCAGGGCGACCATCCCGACCCAGACGCCCACGCTCATGTTGTAGCCCAGGAACCAGAGGAACCAGACTGCTCCGATGGCCGAGAACGGCACGGCAAGCAGCACGATCGAGGTCTTGACCCATGAGCGGGTGTTCAGGTAGATGAGCAGGACGATCAGGAACGCGGTGATCGGCACGACGAGCAGGAGGCGCTGCCGGGAGCGTTCCATGGCCTCGAACTGGCCGCTCCAGGCCAAAGAGTAGCCCGCCGGGACCTTGACCAGGTCGCGCAGCAGCTCCTGCGCTTCATGGATGTAGCTCTGGGGGTCCGTTCCGACGAGGTCCACGTATACGTAACCCGTCAGCATGCCGTCCTCGTCGCGCACCATGGCAGGGCCGGTCTTCGGCCGGATCGCGGCGAGCTGGGACAGCGGGATCTGGCGGTCGCCCGAGACCGGCACCAGCACGCGGCCGAGGCTGCCGATGTCGGCGCGGAAGTCCGGCAGGTAGCGCACGTTCACGGGATAGCGCTCCCGGCCCTCGATGGTCCTGGTCACGTTCTCGCCGCCGATGGCGTTCTGGACCACCGACTGGGCGTCATTGACCGTGAGCCCGTAACGGGCAAGCTCGTCGCGGTTCCAGATGAAGTCCAGAAAATAGCCCCCGCCGGTCCGCTCGGCAAAGACGCTGCGCGTCCCCTTGAGCGATGCGAGCTGAAACTCCACCTGCGTGCCGATGTCCTCGATGATCGAGAGGTCGGGCCCCGAGATCTTGAGGCCAACGGGCGTGCGGATGCCCGTGGTGAGCATGTCGATGCGCCCCCGGATGGGCATGGTCCAGGCATTGGACAGCCCCGGCAGCTTCAGGGCCTGGTTCATCTGCTCGATCAGTTCCTCGGTGGAGATCCGGTCCGGCGTGATGTGCCGGAAGGGTGTTTGCAGCCAGTCCGGCATCCAGGAGTACCAGGTGTCCACCTTCCGCCACTGGGACTTGGGCTTCAGGATGACCACGGTCTCGAGCATGGACAATGGCGCCGGGTCCGTTGAGGTTTCCGCCCTTCCCGCCTTTCCGAGCACGCGGTCCACCTCGGGGAATTGGCGAATGATACGGTCCGTTGTCTGCAGTACCTTCTGCGCCTGGCTGATAGAGATGCCTGGCATGGTCGTTGGCATGTAGAACAGCGACTCTTCGTCGAGGGGCGGCATGAACTC
>JAFNGD010000138.1 GCA_017885365.1 Nitrospirota bacterium | reverse complement strand
GCGGGAATTTTGTCTGATCTTGTGATCCTGTCTCATCCTGCCTCTTCCGGGTTTTCATCCGCCCCTTCTGTGTCAAAGGTTCTATCAGTGTCCTCAGTGTCGATGGTCCCCTCAGATGGCCTCTTTCAGGTTCATGACGGTCCAGAAGTCGAACACCGGCCCCTTCAGGCAGGTGTAGGTCGAGCCCACGTTGCAGCGGCAGCACTTGCCCATGCCGCAGTGCATGCGCCGCTCCAGGGAGACGAACATCTTGTGCATGGGCAGCCCTTTCTTCGAGAGCAGGTCGCAGACGAACTTGAACATGATTGGCGGGCCGCACACGATTGCATGGGTCTTTTCGATGAACAGGGCGTCGCGGCTTGCGATGATCTCCTCAACGACCTTGGTGATGAGCCCGACGGCTCCGGTCCAGGAGGGATCGGGTTTTTCGACGATGACGTGAAGGCCGAGGTCGTCCTTCTTCCACATCTCGTACTGATATTTGAAGAGAAGCTGCGAGGGCTCCTTCGTTCCGTAGATGATGTCCACGTGGTCGAACTGGCTCCGGTGCTCCTGCACGTAGGCAATGGGCGACCGGAGCGGCGCCAGGCCCAGGCCGCCGGCGATCAGGAGGACGTTCCCGCCGTGCATGCGCGCCATGGGGAAGCTGGTGCCGAAGGGGCCGCGCAGTCCCACGCGGGTCCCCCGGCCGGCGCGGGCGAGGACGCCGGTGAGGTTCCCTACCGTGCGGATGCAGAGCTCGATGTCCTCGTGGTTGCTGGGCGACGACGAGATGCCGAAGGGGCCCTCGCCGATGCCCGGAAGTTCGAGCATGATGAACTGGCCGGGACGGAAGGAGAAGTGCCGGCGGTCCTCGTCATCCATGATCCGCACGCGGTAGAGGTTCTCGTGCTCCGTGAGGCGGTAGACGCTCGTGATCTCTGCCTTGTAGGTGTGTTCGAAACTTTCGAGGTCGGTCTTCCGGAGGTACTTGTGCGTACGCGGGATCACGTCATGGAAGACAAGCCGGTGGTCCATGTCACTGCTCCTCTCCGCGGACGCTGGCGATCACTTCGGGCACCGTGATTCCGGCAAGGCAGGCCTCACTGCACCGTCCGCAGCCCACGCACAGCGATTCCTCGTAGGCCTCGACGAACCCGCGGTGCTTGTGGTAGTAGCGGTACTTGAGGCGGGTGGCGCGGTCGGGCCGGAAATTGTGGCCCCCGGCCACCTCGGCAAAGTCCACGACGGTGCAGGAGTAGAGCGTGCGCGTCTTCCGCGCGATTTTGAGACCCGGTTCAACGGTCTCCTCCACGCCGTAGCAGTAGCAGGTGGGACAGACGCTGGCGCAGGACCCGCAGCCGAGACATTTGTCGCCCCACTGGTCCCAGACCGGGGACTGAAACTCCATGTCGAGGATCTTGCACAGGTCCGTGACGTCCACGCGTGCCGTGAACCTCCTGTTCTTCTCCGCCGCAGCGTGCACGAACAGCTCGTGGTCGGCTTCGGCCGGCTCGGCGGTCCTGATGTCTTTCATGAGATGGTAGGCCTCGGANNCGGCAGAAACAGGATGGCTGGGGCAAGCAGTTGACGCCGATGATGAAGATGTTCTTGCGCTTGGCGGCATAGTAGGGCACGGGATACTCCGAGCCCAGCAGGACCTTGTCGAGCCTGTTCAATGCATTGATGTCGCAGGCGTGGAGACCGAAGAAGACCGCGGGACGGTCCATGTGATAGTCCACCTCCCGGGTCCAATCGCTGCCGGTCAGCCGGTAGGTGGCAAGGTCCTCATGGTAGGGGAGGAAAAAGCGCTTTGCCGATATTTTGGTCGAGGTGTAGTCGAGGGCGAGATCGGAGAACTGAGCAACCCGGTTGTAGGCGTAAAGCGGCTTGCCGTGAGCATCGAGGCCTTTACGGACCGGGCCCAGTACGGTGTTCTTTTCGGCAAGGAGACCGAAGAGAGACGGGAGTTCGCTTTTTTCAAAGACACGAAACAGCATGGTGTGGTTTCTCTGCGAACAGGATCCATGACTGAGAACACGATGCCGGAAATGAACAGTGCACCTGGTTCAATTATAGCAGGCAGCAAGGATGATTTTGCAACGTTCTGTTCATTGCGGGAATTTG
Organism: Nitrospirota bacterium; assembly: GCA_017885365.1. Next base: position 1,484 of record JAFNGD010000138.1, on the reverse strand, counting down.
CAGGGAGACGTGAGCCGCAGAGAAACTGGAGCGGTCGTGCGCCGCGATCGGGAGGGTCAGCTCAGACCTGACACGAGCTGATGGAGCACCGGGTAGTCGTTCTGCGCAGCGGCGGTCTCTTCCCGCAGCAGCCGGAGAGCCTCGGGGACGTGCTTCAGGAAATACTTCTTGCTTTTTACCACGGACAGGAACCCGTACGCCCCGAGCGCCTGCATGTGGCGCTGGAGTCGGCAGGGGAGGAGCGTTTCGCGGAAGGCTTCCGCGTCAAAGTCCTTTGCCGCTTTCTGCATTCCCTCGACATAGTAGGCGAGCAGCTGCTCCCGCATGGCATCGTCGAGGCGGCGATAGGGGTCCCAGAGGATCGAGGCGATATCATATGCTGGCGGGGCCATACGGGCGCCCTGGAAGTCGATGACATGGGGAATACCCTGCCGTACCATGATGTTCTGGCTCTGGAAGTCCCGGTGAATGATCGCCGGCAGGAAGGAGCTGACGGTCTTCGCGAGGTTGTGAAGGTCCTCATCGAGCGCCTTGCGGTCCGTGATCCGCGCTTTCCTGAGGCCCGTGACGAACCGTTCGAGGAAATAGGAGGTCTCCCAGCGCAGGTGGTCGTAATCGAACATCCGTGATGCGAGCAGCGGGCACTCGTCGACGTGCTCCGATGCACGGCCGTGCAGGCTGACGAGGATGTCGAGCACGCGGCGATAGAGGGCTTCGACGATGTCGGCGTCATGGGGAAACCGGAGCCAGGAGTGCAGCGACAGGTCGCCAAGGTCCTCGAAGAGCGCACGCTTGCCCGGCTCGTCCGTTCCCAGCAGCAGCGGGACGGGGACGCCGTGGGAATGGAAGAACTGCGTGTAGGCGAGATGGCGCTCGTAATCGGGGTCCTCGCGTCCGCATTCCATCAGGACCGCGGTCACCGTTCCCTTCTGTATCCGGAAATAGCGGCGGTCTGAACCGCCGAGGCCGATGAGGACCGCCTTCGCGATGCCGCCCTTTCCCGCGGCCGGCGTTTCAAAGAAGGAATAGAGCGGACCCGCGAGGCCGATGTCCTTTTTCATCGCCCCATGGGTCGAGGGCTGCATCTCGGCCTCCGTCAGCGGGATCTCGTAGTCGGGGCCGATGATGCAGTTCTCATGGCTGCCCGTGACCTCCGTGCCGGGCATGACGATGCAGTTCCGGAGCCGACTGCCGCCCCGCACCGAACTGCCCTGTTCGATCACCGCGTAGCCGTCCACATTGATCTCCCCGGCCCGCGCCGAGGAGGAGCAGTAGACCGTTTCACCGATCATCTGGAGCGTGTCCAGGACGGCGGCGGTGTAGCTCGCGGGAGTGCCGATATCGCTCCAGTAGGAGCCGGTGAAGTCCACCGCCTTGACCTTGTAGCCGGCCTTGGATGCAGCGATCCACGCCGCGGTTGCGTGGGAGACGCCGGGCGGCAGGAAGCGGAGGATATCGGGCGAGTATACCGCCACGCCGGTGTA
>JAFNGD010000137.1 GCA_017885365.1 Nitrospirota bacterium | reverse complement strand
CACTCGGCTATATAGTCCGGAACCAGGTCCTTTACGTCCTTCGGCCGGAAGGTGTGCAGGTCGAGCATTCCGTTAATAGGGATCTCTACGGGGGTCTCTGCGGTCACGGGTTTGTGTCTTCCTGCGTGCTGTGGATTTTCTCATTGCGGCGGTGACCGCCTTCTGCGCCCACGCCTTCAGCTGTTCCTCATCCTCCAGAACGCCGACGGGTACTTCGTAGTAGCTCATCGCCTACGAGCCGTTGTGGTTGAAGGGCCCCATGGCGGCATCGGTGTAATCCTTGCGGTTCCCGTCATCCACCGTGAAGTAGAGCGCATCGTCCGCGATAAGGCCGAAGAACGCGCCCTGATGGTACAGGCCCGCGCCGCCGAACATGCGTTTCGCAGTGACCGGACCAAAGACCTTCTATTGGTCGATGATGTAGTCAAAATATTCCGGGCTGACCGGCATGGATGTTCCTCATGGGAGCTGCGCGGCAGGGGAGCCTTATTTCTGCAGGGTGGTGAAAATCATGTCCAGCGCCTCCTGCTGCTTTGCCTCGAACTTGTTCAGCACGCCCAGACAGGTCCCTGAGGGGAACCGCTTGTGGAGGTAGTCGGCGTCACGGCCGGAGAAGATGATGATGCGATTCTTATCGATCCCTTTGCTGACAGCATAGGCGAGGACCTTGGACCCATCCAGCCCCGGCATCTCGAGGTCGATCAGCAGCAGGTCGAGATCCCTGGTGATGGAGGCCAGGCAATGCACCGGATCGTCGCAGGTCAGGACGGCGAGCCCCGGGAACCGGTCTCGAATGTGGTCCCGGACAAGGTCCAGAAAAGAATCTTCGTCGTCGATGATAAGGACCTTTCCCATGGACCGGCCTCACCCGCTCAGCGACCGCACGAACTGTTCGGCGGTCCTGCCGTTCCTGCCGCCGGTCTCGAGGGCCCACCGGATGGCATCGCGGTGCAGGTTGCCGGACCTCGCGTCAATGCCGTAGTGCCGGGCGTAGAGGTCGACGATCTCGAGATAGGTCTCTTCGGAGATGTGGTAGAAGCCGAGCCTGATACCGAACCGGTCGGCGAGCGAGACCTTCTCCTCCACCGTGTCGGAAGGCCGGATGTCGTCGCTGTCGTTGTCCGAGAACCTCGTGGGGACCAGGTGCTTCCGGTTCGAGGTCGCATAGAACAGCAGGTTGTCCGGTATCTGCTCCAGCCCGCCATCCATGACGGTCTTCATCTCCTGGTAGTCGGTCTGGTCCTGCTCGAAGGACAGGTCGTCGATGAAGATGAGGAAGCGGCGTGAGGGATGGGCGGCAATGAGGTCGTACAGCGACTGGACCGTCAGGATGTCATGCTTGAGCACCTGCACCATCCGCAGACCGGTCCCGGCGAACGCCGTGAGGAGCGACTTCACGAGCGAGGACTTGCCGGTGCCCCGTTCGCCCCAGAGGAGCACATTATTTGCTTTTGAGCCGGCTACGAAGCGCCGCGTATTGCCGAGCACCCGGCCCTTCTGTTCATCGATCCCGAGGAGCATTGCCGGGTCCATCCGGACGGGCCTCTTGACGGGCAGGAGGCTCCTGCTTCTTCCTTCCCACTGGAACGCCTCATGGCTGGCGATGTCTGTCTCGGTGGGCGCGTTGACGATATACTGGTCCAGCAGCCGGTCCAGCTTGGCGAAAGCGCTCACGATGACGGGGTGTTTTTCAAGGTCCATGGAGGTTCCTGTCTATGACAGCGGTTCTCCGTTGATCGTCAGTACCTGTCCTGACCGATCGAATTCCGCGACGAGCCGTTCTCCGTTTGCCAGCTCTGCGCTGATGGTGTCTCCCGCTTCGGCCGCTGGGATCCCCCGGGCCCGGAAATAGGATTGCAAGGCGTTCCGCTGGTTGAAATCATAGCGCGATGCCAGATCGACCAATTGCCGGACAAGGCCCTGGCGGTCGAATACCAGCTGGTCGTCCAGCGCGATCCCGTAGAGCAGCAGGAACAGCGTGCCACCCTCGTAGGGGTCCCGGTAATAGCCGTTCGCCCTGCAGACCTCGGAAGCGATCAGCGCAAGCATGGTCCCATCCGCCCGGTTAAGGTCGAGGGAAGGGAGGGTGAGCTCCGGCAGACCTTCCTTCTCGCCCCAGGCCTTGAGTTCCCTGGCCGACGTAAGCAGGCTGTCCTGGACCTCGGTCTGCTCATCCGCCCATGCCCAGAGCCAGGTCAGGGAGTTGTCGGATTCGGTCCCCAGCACCTGGAACGGGATGGAAAGGTCGTTGAACCGCGCTGTCCCCGCATCGAGGTCGAGGTCCAGGATGTGCTCGCCCAGGAAGGAAAAGAGGCGCGCCTGCTTTTCCAGCGAGACAAGGGCGTATCGTTCAAAATAGTGTTTCAGGTCGTTCATGGGTGTTCGCCTGCACAGGACGTGCAGGGATGGGACACTATAGCCATAATTCCCGGAATTTGCAAGTTCGGGGGATGACTGAGGGACACTGAGGACAGTGAAGAAGCTAAGAAAAAACCTTTGACACAGATAAGTGCGGATCAAAAACCTGAAGAAGCATGATCAGGCAACTGCTTTCTCATGAATCTTCATAGCCTCTCTCAGCGTCTTCCGTGTCAGAAATCCAAGTCCTTTATCTTGCAAAGCTGCAAAGCCGGCCACGGGAGTGCAGGTGCCGGGGACCTGTTGATGCTCCCTGCAGCAATCAGCAGTGAATCTTCGATCTTTAGGGGGGTATGTTTATCCTGATCGCCCGCCGTTCCCGCGGCACCATGCGGGGAATGCGCTCGCTCCTGGATTTAAGCTCCCAGATGCATACTGCATGGAGCTTCGATCCTCAGGGTAGCACGTTCATCCTAATCGCTCGCTATTCCCGCAGCAAGCTGCGGGGAATGCGCTCGCTCCTGGATTCAGGCGGATACCACTCGGTTCCTGCCGTTCTTCTTTGCGCTGTACATGGCGAGGTCAGCGGCGTGGATGAGCTTGTCCTGGGTGTCCAGAGCCGGATCGGGGATGCCGGCGACGCCNNATGCTGACCGTGACCTTGTTGCCCATCATGCCGGTGAAGGCGTGGTTGGCGACCGCCTTCCGTATCCGTTCCCCTGCGCGCAGGCCGTTTTCCTTGGTCGTGTTCGGACTCAGGACCACGAACTCCTCGCCGCCCCAGCGGGCAGGCGTGTCCACCTCGCGAATGGTGGACTGGATCACCTGGGAGATCTCCCTGAGCACGATGTCGCCTTCCTGGTGGCCGAGGGTGTCGTTGACCTTTTTGAAGTGGTCGATGTCGATCATCAGCAGGCTCAGCGGAAGCTGATACCGCGAGGCCCGCTTGAACTCGTTCGCAAATATGCTCTCGAAGCGTCTCCGATTGTACAGGCCGGTCAGCGGGTCCAAGATCGCCAGGCTTTCGACCCGGGTGAGCATGTCCTCAAGCTGGCGGTTCTTCTGCTTTAGCTCGTCCTGATTGGTCTTGGCCCGCAGGCGCACGGAGATGCGCGCATTGAGCTCTGCCTCGTCGAAGGGTTTGGGAAGATAGTCGTCGGCGCCGGCCTCGAGGCCGGAGAGCTTGTCGGACATCTCCCCCTTGGCGGTCAGCATGATGACGGGGATATCGCGGGTGGCGTGGTCGAGCTTGAGCCAGCGACAGACGTCGCTGCCGTCGATGTCGGGCAGGACGCGGTCGAGCAGGATAATGTCGGCGCTGAGGGTCTTGGCGGCCTTGAATGCGGACATGCCGTCCTCGACGGTCGAAACGCGGAATCCGTTTCGCTCCAGGTAGTCCTTGATGATCGAAGACTGCGCCTTATTGTCCTCGACCAGGAGTATGTGCGCTTTCTCCATGCTGGTACCTTTCCCCCCGTTGACCGATCATCGATGCTCATGGCTCGGTCGATTTAAATGTAATTATGTCATAGGAACGGAAAAAAAACAAGATGAATCGGTGAGGGCGAAAAAAAACGTGGAGTTGAGTTGCGCGTGCACTAAACCGTGCAACCTTATTGCCACGGCGGTTCAATGGTCTTCGTCTTGTCAAGATCGTTCGGGACGTCAGGAGACACGGCCGAGGGAAGGGCGCGTCAGTTCAGGGATACCGACCCGTCTCCCAGGAGGGTTTCGATCTCACTGATCAGCTGGTCCGAGGGATTCACGCGGATATCCCTCCCCACGGAGATGAGGGAATCCTTACGGGAGGGGTTCTGGAGACGGAGGAAGACGGGGATGTCGCCTTTGAACCGCAACAGGATGTCCTTGACCTTCAGGAGGTCGTCCTGGGTAAGGCCCGTGGCGCTCAGATGGATGTCCACCCGGGTGGTGCCCCGTTTCCTCACGTCAGCGAGGAGGTGGAGGCGCGTGGCCTTGATCTTGTTGCCCTGTTCGCTCTTGTCGAGCTGCCCGGCCACGATGAGCGGCGTGTCGGTCAGGAGCATGTGGCTTGCCGTTTCGTAGAGATCGGGAAAGACGATGACCTCAATGGTCCCGGTCAGGTCCTCGAGGTTTATGATGGCCATCTTGTCACCTCGCTTCGTGACCTTCTGTTTCAGGCCGGCGATGATGCCGCAGATGGAGATCTCCTTGCCATCGGGCACACCCTCCAGCGTCTCCGTCGTATGCGAGGCATAGCGCTTCATGTCCGCCTGGAAGGCTGCGAGGGGATGGCCGGTGATGTAGAACCCGACGCTCTCCTTCTCGAAGGCCAGGAGCTGGCTCTCCTTCCACTCCGGCACGTTGGGCAGTTCCGGCTCCCGCTTGTCGTCCATGGTGTCAAAGATGCTGAACTGGCCGATGGCCTCCTGTTCCTGGTGACGGGAGGCCTGGTCGATCAGCATGTCGATGGCCTCCATCATCTGGGCCCGCCGCGCGCCCGTCCCGTCGAAGGCGCCGCACTTGATGAGCGCCTCGACGACGCGGCGGTTCACCCTGCGCTGGTCGACCTTTCGGCAGAAATCGGCGAGCGAGGTGAATTCGCCCTTCGCCTCGCGGGCCTCGATCATGGCCTCGATGGCCGAGAGACCGACGTTCTTGACTGCGGCGAGCCCGAACCGGACGGAGCCGATGGTGCTGCCCGGCTCCACGGTATCGCGCTCGTGCGCCTCGGCGACCGTGAAGTCCCAGCGGCTCTCGTTCACGTCCGGCGGCAGGCTGGTG
>JAFNGD010000136.1 GCA_017885365.1 Nitrospirota bacterium | reverse complement strand
ACATTGATTTTATTGATCCAACCGGCTCGTGAATCCAGGAGCGAGCGCATTCCCCGCAGCTTGCTGCGGGGTTAGCGAGCGATTAGAATAAGTTATTACTACCCTGAGGATCGATGCTCCCCGTAGCGTGCTGCAGGGAGCTTCAATTGCACTACGCGAGGAATCGGTAGCATGTGGGCACTCCCAAGGGGGGCTAATATCTGGATTCGGATATTAGTAACGGAACGAAATATAATAATATTAATATCATGCGTCAAGGAAGACCTGTTTTTTCGTTGACCAGTGGGCTGGTCTTTGCTACAGTCGTGTACCTACCTAGTCATTTGTTGAACAACAATTGAGGTATGACATGATTGCCAAACATGTAGTTTCCAGTAGCTACAAATGTTTACCACTTCTAATATTCATCGTCCTTGTCTTGAATAATGCTTATATTTACGCAGCTGACAATGCTGGTTATAGTGATATTCTTGTTGAGTCTGGTAGAGATATCAAAAATCAGAAATTAATAGTACCAGGTCAAAGTGCGGGATTTTTAATTGTCGGGAAACCTATACCTCCTTCGTTTATAGAGTTTTATGGCGAACCGAATAGTTATACAAAATCAAGCGACACAATGGACTCCGGGAGTTTATATTGGGAAAATAAGTTGCTAGTTAAATTGAATGATCTCAAAGATAAGAGAAATATATTTTCAATATTCATTGAGGATCCAGTCTTCAAGACTGACAAGGGTATCGGTGTTTTGTCCACATTTAAAGATCTAAAAAAGAAATATCCGAACGGTAAAGAATGCGTTGACGATTTTAGGGGACAAACTGCATGAGAACTGGAAGGAATTATTTTTTTATTACTGACAGTGGAATTGTCTCCGAAATCTTTATCTCTAAACATCTACACTCATATAAGTGAAACATAACGAGTCTAACAAAAAGTTCGAGCCGCAAAGGGCGGCTCAACTCCTCGCTAGATTAAACAGAGCTATAACCGGCCAATGAAGAAATATCAGCAAAGAGCCAAAATGCATAAAAGCATGCTGTGCTGTGGTCTCCTGATGTTCCTTATGGGAACGCTGACCGTCAGTTGCAGCAACAGCAGGAGTGAAGGGAAAGATCTCACCACACGTTCGCAGCAAGCCGATAGGGAAGCGCCTTCAGCGCCCACCAATCTGCTGGCCACTGCAGGCACGTCCAGTCAGATCAACCCTTCCTGGTTTGCATCAAGCGATACTAAGGGGATTGCAGGCGATCAAATCCGGAGGGGAGAGACTGCGATCTCTGCCGTTACCGGCACATCATATGGTGACACCAGCCTTGCTTCTAATACGACCTATACCATAAGGACATTTGACAATGCGGGCAACGTTTCCAGCCCCAGTCCTTCAGCAAGAGCGACAACATTGTCCATCAATACTAAACCGTCAGATCCTCATTTCGATGCATGGAGACTGGTGAGTTCTTCGCCCACGCAAATAATGGATTATACGGCGTCGGCAGCGGTACATGAAGACATCTATGTTTACAAAGGCGGTGGGTGGCCTGACTATTGGCGCTATTCCCTGACTGATAATTCATGGCATTCGCTGGCGCCGATACCTGATGGCAGATATCCCTATTGTAATCTCACCTGGCTCGGCGGGGATCAATTATATACCTTCCCGTATTCAGTGGCTGCCGGATCAGGTCTTTGGCAATACTCGATATCCCGTAATGTATGGTCCCAGTTGGCATCATATCCCGGGGGTACTGTTTTCGGTGGCGCTAATGCTGTCGGCGCTATTGTGAATAACGAAAACCTTATCTATGTCCTCGCCGGACCGGATGACTTCTGGAAATACTCGATTACAGCCGGTACCTGGAATAAGATGAAGACCGCACCGCCGTTCTCTTCGGTTATGATCTCTACCGAAGACAATTATATTTATGGCATTCATATCGGTAGCAATATGTTGTGGAGATATTCGGTATCAGACAATGCACTTATTACGTTGGCGTCCGCTCCCGTTGTATTTGAAACGGACGGAGCAAAGCTTGCAAGATTGAGCGGCGACAATATTTACGCGATACGAAACGGGACCTACGATTACGACAATCATGAGTGGCTGCCGACCAGTGATCTTTGGAGATATTCTATTTCCCGCAATAAATGGTTTTCCTTGGATCCGCTTCCCAAAGGCGTTCCTGCGGATGAAGGCGCGCTTTCAAGCGCAGCCAACAGACTTTACCTGATCAGCGGTGGGCCGGAAAGTGCTGTTTATGTTCTGCCGGTCTATTAGCAATTTCTCGTAATAGTTTTTGTCCCTTTGTACCTCTTGAGCAACGATCTCGGGGAGTGTGTTTTCAGCTGTGCCATTCACAAAGAATTGAGCAGTATCGAGTCTCGCATAGGATGCATTTATCATATGCATCACGCCGGGATGAATTTGTGAGTGCTGGGAGGTATGGTCATGGACCTCTTTGATGCCATTCAGGGCCGCAAGAGCATCCGCCGTTTCAAGCAAACACCAGTTCTCGATGAGGATATCAAGAAGATCCTCGACGTGGGCCGCCTGGCACCCTCAGCGAACAACACCCAGCCCTGGAGCTTTCTGGTCATCAAGGACAAAGAGACCTTGAAGAAGATGGCCGGGGCCGTGCGGGATATGGTGGACAAGATGATCCCGTTCGCCGAGGACGAGAAGCAGGCGCAGCGGCTCTCAACGTACAAGGGCACGTACTACACCTTCTTCGAGAACGCGCCGGTCGTGATCGCCGTTCTCATGGAAGGTTATGACGCGGGAACGAACAGATTGCTTGGCCGTATGGGCTATTCTGCCGAAGACATCATGCGGCTCCGGCCGAACCCCGGGCTCCAGAGCGTGGCCGCGGCGATCGAGCACATGCTGCTCGCGGTCCACGCCCTGGGCTACGGCTCCTGCTGGATGACCGGGCCGCTCGTGGCCCAGGAGGCGTTCGAGAAACTGCTGGGCTACGGGAAGGAGAAGTTCATCGCGGCCTTGCTGCCGGTAGGGGTGCCCGATGAGCACCCACAGGCGCGTCCGAGGAAGGCGCTGGAGAATATCGTCACGAGGATCAGCTGACGTCTCCGGCGTCCCGGTGATCGCAGCACGTTTGACGATGTGGAGGATTCCGTTCATGATGCTGTTCATCGTCCAGCAAGGGAGGATCCGTTGAGAACCTCTGTCGCATGTGTCGTTGTTGCAGGTCTCTTGCTCATCGGGGCCGGTCCGGCCGCTGACCACGAGGACATCCGGAGCCACCCCGACTGTCCCATCTGCGGAATGAGCCGGCAGCAGTACTCCCACAGCAGGATGCTGATCGATTACAAAGAAGGTCCGGTGGGGACCTGCAGCATCCACTGCACCGGTGCGGACATCGCCGTGAACCGCCATAAGATGATCCGGGAGGTCTCCGCCGCCGATTATGCCGGCAGGCAGCTGATCCCTGCAAGGACGGCCTTCTGGGTGATCGGCGGGGACCGGAGCGGCGTCATGACGCAGCGCGCCAAATGGGCCTTCGGGAAGAAAGCAGATGCCCAGTCGTTCATCAGGGACCACGGCGGCAGCCTGGCGACCTACGAAGACGCCATGAAGGCGACGTTCGAGGACATGTATGCGGACATCAAGATGGTCCGGGAGCGGTCACGTCAACGAAAAGCGGCCGGCGCCCGCTGAGCGTCTCCCGGCGCACGTCGGCAGGAGGTACCATGCGACGGACCATGCATCGCCTGTTCATGTTTGCAGCGTTCTTCTGCCTGGTCTCGGCTGTTCCGATCGCCGATGATATCAGGCAGTACCCGGAATGCAAGTACTGCGGCATGGACCGGCAGAAGTTCGGCTTCAGCAGGATGCTGGTACGGTATGAAGACGGAAAAGCAGTGCCGACCTGCAGCATCCACTGCACCGGCATTGATCTGGCCTTGAATCCCCATAAAAGGGTCCTGGCCACCCTCGTCGGGGACTATGACAGCCGTGTGCTGCTGGACGCGGAGAAGGCGTTCTGGGTGCTCGGCGGGGACAAAATGGGCGTGATGTCCATCCGTGGCAAGTGGGCCTTCGGCGGCCGGAAGGACGCGGAACGGTTCATCAAGGAGCACGGCGGATCGATAGTTTCCTATGATGAAGCGATGAAGGCGACTTTCGAGGACATGTACGAGATCCTGCGATGATGCCTTGACAGGCAGGATCGTTCATTCCAGGAGGGGTTTTTCCGCCTGCCCTTTACAGGTGATCAGCAGCATGCTATCATTATAAAGTGTTGCGGTATCGCGCACGGGCACTTCATTTTATTCGAGGAGGAACGTATGAAAAGAGCTGTCGTCACTCTGATGGTGTTGTCGTTTGCAGTGGCCGGGCTGGCCCTTGCCGTAGAATCGAGCAAGATGGACCTGAAGGTGGGGGATTCCCTCTATGCATGCAACTGCGGGGAGAAATGTGCCTGCAAGACGATGTCGAAGACCGAGACCAACTGCACCTGCGGCAACAAGATGGTGAAGGCAACGGTGGTCAAGGTCGAGGGTGGTACGGCAATGCTGAAGGCCGCCGGATGGGACAAGGAACGCGCATTCCCGACCAAGGGCAAGTATGCCTGCGCCTGCAGCGGAGGCTGCAACTGCGGCACGATCAGCCAGAACCCGGGCAAGTGCGCCTGCGGCAATGAGATGAAGAAGGTCCTGTAGTCCGTCGTTCAGCGCGATCGTCACGAGACCCGGACGGAGCTTCGTCCGGGTCTTTTTTGTTGTATGCCAGGCATGACGCTCTGT
>JAFNGD010000135.1 GCA_017885365.1 Nitrospirota bacterium | reverse complement strand
GTGTACACGCCGGTCTACTACCCGCGGTCCGTCCAATGGCCGCCTTCCCTCATCGCGGCGCAGACGCGGCCGTACCCGGCCGTGGTGACCGAATTTGCCAAAAGCGACGCTCCCGGGGAGACCATCCTCGTCATTACCCAGACCGCACTTCCCCATCCTCCGCTCGTCGAGAAACTCCGGCTGGCCGCGGTCCGGGAATCGGTGCGCTACGAGTTCAAAGGAAGGACCGCCCTGCTCGAGGTCGGGGTGTGCCGCAAGGATGAGCAGTGCTGCCGCATGACATGGAACGAAGAGAATGTCGGCATTGCCCTCGTCATGCGGTCGTCACCCGTGGAACTGGTCAGGATCGCGGAAAGCATGATCACGAGGCCGCATGAAGCCGGCCATCCGGCTGAGAGCAAAGGGAAATAATGCTATCCACCGGGGACTAGGAACTAATTCCTAGAGCAATAAGAATTTTTTCCTATGGCAAGAAGGGGATTCTCTGCTATAGTGAACATCAGCATAGGGATCATGATGGCGCTGGACGGGAATTCCCCGGTGGCGTCCTGGCTGGGATGCGCATATGGTCAATGACTCCTGCTTGCACCGGCACGAGAGGAAAAACCGGAGAGCACCTGGTCAGGTACCCTCCGTAGCATCCGCTGTCTATCACGTTACAATCTTGATGAAGGAGGCGAAGAATGAGGGAAGGGAACCGTGTTCTTCCGTATCTTATGCTGCTGATGTTCGCATTGCTGACAGCCCCGGGGCCGGGAAGGTCCGCCGAGCCGGGGTTGGACGAGGATGCCACGGCATGTCTCGGATGCCATGGCGAGCGGGGGCTGACGGTCAAGTTCCCGAGCGGTGAGGTCCTTGATGCTTTCATCGACGGGAACAAATTCAAAGCGTCGGCACATCAATCCCTCTCCTGCTCAGCCTGTCATGCGGAATTCTCGGCCAAGGACCACCCGCAACGCACGTTCCGCAGCCGGGAACAGTACAGCGGCAAGGCTTCATCCGTGTGCCGCCAGTGCCATGCAGAGGAGCAGCTGAAAAAATCCCCGGTCCACGCGTCGCTTTTGGCAAAAGGCAACAAGGCCCCGGTATGCTCGGGCTGCCATAATCCCCACACGGTAACATCCGTTGCCGGCGGCAAGCAGTTCGTTTCCGAGAAGGACCACTGCCTGCGATGCCACCAGCATGCCATGGGCATCACCCTGCGGGACGGAGAGAAGGTCTCCCTGAAGGTCGATGCGGCCGCGCTGGAAGGGTCGGTCCATGCCAAGCTCGCCTGCTTCGACTGCCATTTCGGCTTTTCCGCCACCCAGCATCCCAAGCGGAACTTCAATACGACCCGCGATTTTTCAATCGCCCAGGCCGAAGCGTGCCGCCGCTGTCACTTCGACAAGTACACCAAGACCCTGGAGAGCATCCATTACACGATCCTGAGCCAGGGGAACCTGAAGGCGCCGGTCTGCACGGACTGTCACGGCTCGCACACGGTGTTCCAGGCGCGGGCCGACAAGCTCAAGAGCTCGAAGCGGTGCGGCAGGTGCCACCAGGAGATCTTCGCGACCTATTCCAAGAGCGTGCACGGCACAGCGCTGGTGCAGGAGAACAACACCGATGTCCCCATCTGCGCCGACTGCCACACGGCGCACAGCATCCAGGGCGCCCACACACAGGACTACCGGGACAAGGTCCCGGAGATCTGCGGCAAGTGCCACGGCAACAGCACGCTCATGAAGAAATACGGCCTCTACCCCGGCGTCGTGAACTCTTATCTCCAGGACTTCCACGGCGTGACCCTGAAGTTCTACCGGCGCCAGAAGGAGGGGACGGCGCCGGACAGCACGCGTAAGGCCATCGCGACCTGCGTCGACTGCCACGGGATCCATGACATCACCAAGACCACGGGCCCGACGACGAACATCGTCAAGGCGCGCCTCAAGAACCGCTGTCAGAAATGCCACGCCGGCGCCACAGAGGATTTCCCGGACGCGTGGCTCTCCCACTACGAGCCGAGCCTCTCCAATGCGCCGCTCGTGTTCCTGATCAACCTGACCTACAAGTTCTTCATCCCGTTCATGCTGATCGGGCTTATCCTACAGATCCTGCTGCACGTCTGGCGGTATGCGGTCAACCGGTGAGCCGGAGAGAACAACCATTCCCCTGAAGGAGGGATCGCCGTGGCAAACAAATCTCATGTGTTCATAAAAAGGTTCGGCATCGGCAGGATCCTGGAGCACCAGGCCAATGCGCTGGTCTTCACCCTGCTGGTGATCACCGGGCTCTCGCAGCGATTTCACGAATATAAGGTGTCCCACTGGATCATCAATGCCATCGGGGGGGTGGACAGCCTGCGGGTGGTCCACCGCTGGTCGGGGATCATCTTTGCCCTGCTTATTGTCGTACATATCTCCCTGGGCATCTACGGTATCATCAAAAAGCGGTGGCCAGCTTCGATGATGGTCAATGCGAACGACTTCTTGAACGCCATGGAGAACATGCGGTACTATTTCGGGATCACGAACCATCCCGCGCTCTGCGACCGGTACGACTATAAGCAGAAGTTCGAGTACTGGGGCGTCATTGCCGGCGGGTTCCTGATGATCTCCACGGGACTGGTCCTCTGGTTCCCCGTCAATGTCGCCCGGTTCCTGCCCGGCGAGGTCATTCCGGCGGCAAAGGCGGCCCATTCGAATGAGGCGCTGCTCGCGTTCCTGGTCATCGTGACCTGGCACATCTACAACTCGATCTTCAGCCCCGAGGTCTTCCCCCTCGATACGGGCATCTTTACCGGGAAGATCTCCCGGGAACGCATGGTCCACGAGCATCCGCTCGAGCTGGCGCGCATCGAGAACGTTCCCGTCGAGGAGATCATGAAACATCATCATACCCATCCTCCCGATACCGGATCGCATCAGGGCGGGGGGGCATAGCGCCCCTCGCCGTTCCCTCCTCCCGGCTCCGCCTCGGCGGCAGTGGACGCACGCTGCTCGACGAAGCCCCGAAAGTGTGGTACTATGATGCACAACTGACCCGCCCGGGGCACCCCTGCCCGGGCGCATAACTTATGCAAAAGCGGATCATTGTTTCCATCCTCCTCAGCGTGTTCATCATCCTCATCAGCCTAGGCCTGGTGAGCTATTACCACATTGAAAAAAGCATTGAACGGTCCTACGAGGACCATCTCACCGAGGCGAAGATCATCGGGACCTCCATCGACCACATCCTCGAAGAGAACCTGACCCGCCTCTATGACATTTCCCTGTCCGACCGGATCGACATCACGGACAACAACTGGGCGCCGGAACAGGAGGCGCTGAAAGCCGCCTACCATTACTCGATCTTCACCGACGGCGTGTTCCTTCTTGACAAGATCGGGAACGTCCTCTTGACATACCCTCCCCGCGGGGGCTGGTCCATCAACATGCTCGGCATCCCGCCGGTGAGCAAGGTCATGAGCGACATGCGGCCCGTCATCTCGAGCGTCTTCACCATGGAACCGTCCCGCCGGAAGGTCATCTTCGCCCTCGTTCCCTTGAAGAACAGGAACGGCGATGTGGTGGGGACCGCCGGAGGGCTCATCGACCCCACGAACTATCAGTTCACGCAGATCCTGACCTCGATCGCAGCCGAGAAAACGACCAATATCGAACTGGTGGACAGCCAGGGGATCGTCATCGCTTCGAACCATCCCGAGAGCATCCTGACCGGGATCGACCACAACAAGTTCCTGGGCAGGCTTATCGCGCAGAAAAAAAGCGCCGTTGCCACGTGCCACCGTTGCCATGCCGCCGCTAAGGAGTCGGCGCGCAGGACCGAAGACGTCCTGGTCTTTACTCCGCTCGATCTCGCGCCGTGGGGCGTGGCCTTCCGGTTCCCCAAGGACATCATCTACGCCCCCTCCGAATCACTGAAACAAGGGTTCCTCATGCTCGGCATCATTTCCCTGGCCACATCATTCGTGCTGGCCCTCGGGATGAGCAAGAGCATCGTGAAGCCGGTCCGGCAGCTCATCCAGGCAACGGGAAGGATCGCCCGGGGCAATCTGAGTGAGGCAGTGAACATCGAGAGCACCGAGGAGATCGGCACCCTGTCCCAAAGCTTTGATGACATGCGCCTGAAGCTTGCCGCCTCGCTGGACAGCATCCAGCGTCAGAACCTGGAGCTCGAACAACGGGTGCGGGAACGGACGCGCCAGATCGAGGAAAAACAGGTCGTCAATGCGACCCTCCTTCGCAAGCTCATCACGTCGCAGGAAGACGAGCGCAAGCGGATCGCGCGCGAGCTCCATGATGAATCGCTTCAGACGCTCTCCGCCCTGCTCATGAACATCGAGTTCTGCAGACTGCATCCGGACCTGATCACGCCACTGAAGGTCTCCACCATGAAGGAAACCGTGACGCTGGTCATCAATGAAATGACCAAGGTCATCCAGAACCTTCGGCCTACGGTCCTCGACGACCTGGGATTCGAGGCGGGGGTCATCTGGCTCATCGACCGGAACCTGAAGGAACGGGGCATCAACTGCGTCATGAACCTCCAGGAACTGGAGGAGGACAAACTGCGCCCCGAGCTCCAGGTAACGCTCTTCCGGATCATCCAGGAGGTGACCACGAACATCGCCCGGCACGCGCGGGCAAAGAATGTCAGCATCCACATCAAGAACGACGAGAAGCTGTTCACGATGACCATTGAGGACGATGGGACGGGGTTCGATATGGAAACGGTGTTCGAGAACACCCTGACGGGGAGGGGCCTCGGCATCCTGGGTATGAAGGAGCGGGCGGCGCAGGTGAACGGGACCCTGAAGATTTCCTCGACCCCCGACCGGGGCACGACGGTCCTGTGCACCGTTCCGCTATCACCGGAGGTATGACCATGACAAAGAAAACAAGGATCCTGATCGCCGACGATCACGCAATGGTCCGCCAGGGCATCGCCTCGTTCCTGGGTATGTCCGAGGAGTTCGAGGTCGTGGGCGAGGCCGCCGACGGCGTGGAGGCCATCGAGGCCGTGAAGCGGACCAAACCGGACATCGTGCTGATGGACATATCCATGCCGCGGCTCGGCGGGCTCGAGGCCACGCTCGAGATCAAGAAGTCCCATCCCGGAGTCAAGATCCTGGTTCTGACGCAGTATGAGGACATGGTGTACATCAAGCGGTTCTTCAAGGCGGGCGCATCGGGATATCTCCTGAAGAAGGCGGTCGGGGAAGACCTCCTCACGGCGATCCGGTCCGTGATGGAGGGAAAGGTCTACGTTCATCCGTCGATTGCGTCGGGGGTCGTGGATGGATATCTGGGGATACAGAAGGGAGAGCCGCAGGAGGACCCCTACGACCAGTTAACGGACCGGGAAAAACAGGTGCTGAAGCTCATCGCCGAGGGCCACACCCACAAGGAGGCGGCCGACATCCTGAACATCAGCGTCAAAACGGTTATTGCCCACCAGACCAACCTCAGCGAAAAGCTCAAGATCCATTCCCGCGCCGGCCTGATCAAGTTCTCGATCCAGAAAGGGATCATCAAGATCGAGTAGCGCGGGNNACTTTCTTGGGAGGCACGGAAACCGTCTCGCCGGTCTTCGGATTCCTCCCTTCCTTGGCGCGCCGGTGGCGGATCCGGAAGCTCCCGAACCCGCGGATCTCGACCTTATCCTCTTTTGCCAGGGCGAACTTGATGCTGTCCAGAACGGTGTTGACGACCACCTCCACCTGCTTCCTGGTCAGCCCCGGTTTTTTTTCCGAGATCTTGTCGATCAGCTCTGCCTTCGTCATGCACGCTCCTCCTCTGGTGACCTGTTCCTCAATATCGATACTGCAGGCTCATCCTGCTCCGTTCGAGTCCCCGGGTGACGACCTCCGAGAACCATGATGCCGTTTCCTCCTTGAAATACTCCAGGAACTGCAGCTTCTTTTCCTTCTTGACGACCTTGGGCTTCCCCTTGATCCCGGCCATCTCCGCCGCAGCAAGGACGCTGTCCTCGAGATCGCCGAGCTGGTCCACCAGTTTCAGCTGGAGAGCCTGACGGCCGGTAAAGATCCTTCCGTCAGCAATGGCCTTTACGTCCGATTCCGGGAGATTCCGTCCTTTTGCCACCGCCTCGATGAACTGGCTGTGCACATCGTCAATGACCGCCTGCAACAGTTTCTTCTCCTGCTCCGACATTTCCCGGTAGGGCGAACCGATGTCCTTGTACTCACCGGCCTTGACCACCATCCCTTTCACGCCGATCTTCTCGAGCAGCTTCTCCACGTTGGCGAACTCCATCTTGACGCCGATGCTGCCCGTCAGCGTCCCCGGATTGGCTACGATCCGGTCGCCGGCCGCGGCGATGTAGTAGCCCCCCGAAGCGGCCACGGACCCGAGGGATATAACAACTTTCTTCCTGCCTTTCCTCCTGGCGTTCAGCACCGCGTTGTAGATCTCCTGCGACGCGACCACGCCGCCGCCGGGGCTGTCGATCCTGATGATGATCGCCTTGATGGAGGAATCATCGGCATAATCGTTGATCTCTTCCACGATATGGTCGGCATTGATCAGCAACCCTTCGATCTTCACCAGGGCGACCTTGTCCATTCCCGGCAGGGGAGCCAGGGGCTTGGACGACCTTCCTCCCGAAACCAGGGTGGCGACGTACAAGACCGCGAAGAAGAGGACCCCCAGGCCGAAGGCGGCGACCAGGATCATGAGGATCGGTTTGTTCTTCATGCGGACCCTCGGTTCCCCCGGTCTTTCATCAGCGAACCGATGGAGGTGTCGAACTTCTCCTGTTGTTTCATGAACTCCTTCAGGCTCGCCTTGTCCTGCCCCTTGATTTGCGCCTTGATGGACAGGGCTACCTTCCGTTCACCCCGGTCGACCTTCAGGACCCGTGCGGTGACCGTATCACCTTCTTTGATCTCGACAGAATCCCGAGGGATCTCGGACAGCGGAATCAATCCTTCGATCTCGAACTCCAACGCCACGAAAAGTCCGAAATCGGCCTTTTTCGTCACCTTCACGGTCTCATCCTGCCCTACCGGGTAGCGTTCGGGAATGGCCTTGTCCCACGGGTCCGGCGTGAGCTGCTTGAGCCCCAGCGAGATGCGCTGCTTTTGGGCGTCAATGTTCAAGACCACCGCACGCGTTGTCTGGCCCTTCTTGAGAAGATCCGAGGGATGCTTCACGTGCTTGGTCCAGGACATGTCGGAGATATGGATCAGGCCGTCGATGCCTTCCTCGATCCCGACGAAGGCGCCGAAATCAGTGATGGTCCTCACCTTGCCTTCGACCGTTGAGCCCACAGGGTATCGCTGCCCGACGGTGTCCCAGGGGTTCGGGCCGACCTGCCTGATCCCGAGGGAAATGCGCTTGGCTGCCGGGTCGACGGCAAGCACCTGGGCCTCTACGGTATCGCCGACCGCCATCACCTTGGAAGGATGCTTGATCTTCTGGGTCCACGACATCTCGGAAACGTGCACGAGACCTTCCACGCCGTGTTCCAGCTCGACGAATGCGCCGTACTCTGCGAGGCTGGTCACCTTGCCGTGCACGCGCGATCCCACGGGATACCGCTCCGCCGCCGAAAGCCAAGGGTCCTGCGACCGCTGCTTGAGTCCCAGCGAGATCTTCTGTTTCTCCCGGTCGAACTTGAGGACGATAGCCTCCACCGCGTCGCCGGGCTTGAACAGCGAGGACGGATGGCCGGTCCTGCCCCATGACATGTCCGTTACGTGGATGAGCCCGTCGATGCCGCCCAGGTCCA
>JAFNGD010000134.1 GCA_017885365.1 Nitrospirota bacterium | reverse complement strand
TTTTATAGCATCACGCATCACGCATCACGCATCACGCATCGCGCATCGCGCATCGCGCATCGCGCATCGCGCATCACGCATCACGCATCGCGTCCCCGCGTCTCCGCGTCTCCGCGTCCCCGCGTCTCCCCGTCTCCGCGTCAGTCTTCATTCCTTCGTCAGGTCCGTCATCTTTACGCCCTTCAGGTACTCGACGGTCTTGTCCTGTTTGATCTCCTGCATCCGCTTGACGATCTCCGAGATCCTCAAGGCATTGCTCAGGATCAGATCGAGCCGCTTCTTCAGTTCCCCTTCTCCCCCTTCAAGCCGGTCAAGGAGCAGCTCCGTGTTCCCGATGACCGTGGTCAGGGGGTTGTTGATCTCGTGCCGCATGGCGATGCCGACCTGGCCTATGGCGGCCAGGCGCTCCGCCTTGACGAGGAGTTCGCGGAGCTCTTTCTGCTCGGTCACGTCCCGTGCGGCGAACTGGAACCCGGCGGCGCGTTTCTTCACGATGAGCCGCCGTCCGCTGATCTCGAGATAGGCCTGTCTGCCGTTGGGCCTGCTCACCGCGAACTCGAAGATGCGCTCCCCCAGGGGGACCTCGCCGGCCAGGATGCGCCGGGCGAGCGCCCTGCCTTCCTCGTTCAGGAGGTCGAGAAAATTCGTGCCGGTAAGCTCCCGCTTGGTGCGGCCGAGGAACCGCTCCGTCGACTCGTTCACCACCGTAAGCCGGCCCTCCCCGTCCACGGTAAAGAGGATGTCGCGGGACTTCTCGAAAAGGTCCCAATACTTTTCGCTCGATTCCTTCACCTCGGCATAGAGCCTGAGGTTCTCCACGGCCATCCCGAGCTGGGCCCCGATGGTGTCGAACATCTGAACGTCTGACGGCTTGAGGCTGAAGCTCTTTGACGGATAGAGGAAGACGACGCCGAGAACGATCCCGCGCGATTTGATGGGGATGACGATGTGTGAACCGCCCGGGTGCGAAGCGCCCCGCGTATGGCGCGGATCTTCGCAGCCCTTGTCGGCATAGATCATCTCGCCGGTCTGGGCGACCGTCCCGCAGAGGCATTCGCCCATCCTGATCCGCTCCTCGCGGACGGCGAACTCCGGGGGAAGGCCCAGGTGCGCGGTGAGCCGCAGGGTCTCGCCCTCGGGATCGCACAGAAAGATGCCGCCGCGGGGTTCCCTATCCGAGTAGCTCTTCAGGACCGTCCTCAAGGATTCCTGGAGGACCTCCCTGAGTGCCCCGGTCCGGCCCAGGGTGAGCGCGACCGAGTTCATCGCGGCCACTTGCTGCGTCCGCTCCAGCAGCCTCTGCTCGAGGTCCGCGTAGGACGCCTTGAGCTTCTGGGCCATTTCGTTGAACCGCTCCGCCAGCATGGCGATGTCGGTCTCGCCGCGCACCTGCATCTGGTGGTCCAGGTTCCCGCGGCTGATCTCCTCCGCCCCCTGCCACAGCTGGACCAGCGGAACCGAGAGCTTCCGGTAGAGGTACACGCCGAAGAGGAAGAGGAACCCCACCATGGCGACGAGGATGATGCCGAAGAGGATATTGATCCTGAGCTTGGTCCCCTGGATGTCCTTGGCCACCGAGTCCAGGCGAACGGCGTTCTCCTCCTTGTAGCGCTCGATGTCGTGCTGCATCCAGGCGACCAGGCTGTCCAGGTCGTTCAGGAGGGTGTTGACCTCGGTACGGGTCCCGGCGTCGGCGAGGTCGAGGGAAAAGATCCTTACGACCTTGTCCTCGATGGTGTTGAAATCGTTCATCAGCGCCCCGAGGACCTTCACCTCGCTCTTGTCCAGCTCGAGGTCGTTCATCTCCTTCAGCATCTGCTCCGCGGCATCGTGGAATATCCGATAGTTGCGCCGGTAATGCTCATCGCCGGTCCTGACGTACTCGCGGACCATCCGGGCCGCGTCGCCGAGCTTCTGCTCGATGGTCCAGACCTTGCGGACCTCGATCGATATCGTGCCGACGCTCCGGACGGTATGGGAGAACACGCCGGTGATGTTCCCTACCGAAAGCACGGTGATGGTCATGATGAGGAGCATCCCCAGGCCGACCAGTACGATGAGTCTTCTATGGATGTGCATGGTTTCGTCGGAAGGTCCGCCGCGCCGGCGCGGACATGGTTCGTACTGGCATAATACCATCCCGGAGCGGTTTCGTCCAGCACAGGCAGGGCTCCCGTACCTGCCGCGACGCTCGTATGAGCCTAAGAACGGTTTTTGACACGGATCAAATCGGATAAGAATAAGAAACGGATAAAGGCGGATAGGCCTATTACCGGGAGTTCACGAAAAAGACCAACGCTTTGCTTTTGAACTTATCCGCACTTATCAAGACGTTCATCCGCTTCTTCAGTGTCAAAATGCATCAACGCTCAGTCTCTCAGAACGCCTGGCCGATGTTGAAATGGAGCTCGCCCGGGCTCTCGCCGGACCGGCGGTGGATCTTCTGGCCGTAGTCCACCCGGAGGGGCCCGACCGGGGTGTTATACCGGAGCCCCATGCCGTAGGACGCCCTCAGCTCATCGAGGTGGATGGCCTGCTGCACCCAGACGTTCCCCGCGTCGGTGAAGAACACCACCCCGCCGCCCTCGGCGGTGTTCAAACGCATCTCGGCGTTCAGCTGGATCATCCCGTCGCCGCCCGTCGGTATCTTGCTGGAGGTGGCCGCCGCGTCGGAGGGGGGCCCGATCGAGTCCTGGATATACCCCCGCACCGTGGTGCTGCCGCCCAGGTAGAACCGCTCGTTGATGGGGACCTCGGTGGTGTCCTTCTGCGGCCAGGCCATCCCCGCACGCGCCGAGAGAGCAAGAACCTTGCGTTCGGCGACCGGAACGTACCAGCTTGATTGCACCGTCACTTTCGAAAAATTGGCTTTGGACCCCAGGAGATCCATGGCTTCTTTGAGGTTCGCGCCATGGATGCTCCCGCGCGTGGGATTGAACGGATTGTCGCGGAGGTCCCAGACGACGGCGGGGTTCAGACTGCTGATGAGCACATGCCCGCTGTCCTCGGGCGTCAGTTCCGCGGCCTGCTGCACGTTGTAGTTGGTCACGATCTCGTACTGGTAGGTGAGCGAGGTCTTGAGAGCGTTGTAGGTCTTCTCAACACCGTAGGACGTGGTCGTCTTCCGGGTCTGGTAATAGACCTCGCGCGTCTGCTCGTTGATCCGCTTCGAGTTGGACCACGCCAGCAGGAACCTGCTTTCCAGGTTACGATACCCCAGGTACCATGGTTCCTGGGCCGTGAATGCCGCCCGCTCCAGGATATCGCTCGCCTCGAGACGCAGGCTCGCATAGCGCGCTGTGCCCCAGAGGTTCCGGTGGGAAAGCTCCACGAACCCCCGCAGCCGGTCCAGCGTGCCGTACCCGACCCCGAACTCCACGGCGCCTGCAGGACGCTCTTCCACCGTGAAGAGCATGTCCTTGATGGACTCCTTTTCGTTGGGGTGGACCGGCTCGAATTTCGCCAGGCTGAAGTAGCCGTAGCGGTAGACCCGCTGCTGGCTCTTCAGCAGCGACTCATAGTTGTAGGGCTCGCCGGTCCGGGGCTCGAGCTCGCGCAGGATCACTGAGTCCCGGGTCGCCACGTTCCCCCGGAGGATGACCTTGCCGATGGAGACCCGCAGGTCCTCGGTGATGCGGAACCGGATGTTCAGGACCTCCGGGGTGTTGTCTGCGGCCCCGCCTTTCCCGTCCTTGCCCGCAGGCTCGCCCTCGAAGGCAGGTTTTTTCTCCGCCTCGACGCTAGCGTAGAGGTACCCCCGGGCGGAATAGAGGGACAGGATGCGATACCGGTCCTCTTCCAGAAACCGTTCATTGAAGGGCGCGGCCGACCGCATCTGGAGCGCGCCGGCAAGCTCCGCGGCACTCAAGGCCGCATTCCCCTCGAACGAGATGTCGCCGGTCAGGGTCTGCCGGCCCTCGGTGATCTTCAGCGTGATCAGCACCCTGCCTCCGCCGGCGGTCCGTGTCACCGTTCTCCTGACATTCGCCGACAGGAATCCGGCGGCGACATACTGATCGGTGATGAGGTCATCGTCCTTTTCCAGGATATCCTCCCGGTACGGCCGGGAGCGGAACCACCCCGATTCCCGCGTGGCCATCATAGACTTGATCTGTTCTGCGGAAAAGAACGTGTTCCCCTCCACGCGGATCTTGTCCACGGTGACCTTCTGTCCTTCCTGGATCATGAAGGCAAAGTCCAGGTGCCCGAATGTTTCGGTTTTCCTCACTTCGACCTTCACATCCACATAGCCCTCGTCCCGGTATACGGTCCTGATCT
The DNA here is from genome assembly GCA_017885365.1 of Nitrospirota bacterium. The sequence goes on along the minus strand of JAFNGD010000134.1, from coordinate 3,499 downwards.
TCTCCGTACTGCTCTCGATCACCGTGTCCGACACATCGTGCTCGGTCCCGATCAGAAGCAGGTCTCGAAAGTATGCCGCGCACTCCTCCCAGAGCACCGTAAACGGCTGGTCATTGTCCGGTCCGTGGTCGAGCAGGTCCGGGAAGTGTTCGGCACAGAAGGCATCGGTCCCCGAGAACGACAGGGTGACCTTCGGCCCCTCGTCCCCCGTGATCTCCAGGAACGCCCGCTCGTCCCGGAAGCTCATGCTCACCGGTCCCGCCACGGCGGCGGGATACCCCGCTTCGGTGTATTTCCGCCGGAGGGCCTCCATGTCGTCCTCGATCAATACTTTCGTCAGCAGGGGCCTGCCCGGCCGGCTTTGCATGGAACTCAGCAGTTCCTTCTCCGTGAACACCTTGACGCCCTTGAACGTGATCTTCTCAATGACCGTCCGTTTAGGTTCGGTGATATACAGGAACAGGACCACCCGGTGGGGTGCATCGGCCGGCTCAGGCCGGAAATTGACCCGCGTGTTGTAGAAGCCCTCGGCCTGGTAGCGCGCCTGGATCTCCGCGAGAATATCCGAAAAGTTCTCCTCCCGCAGCTCCTTTCCCTCGACCCCGCGCACCGCGTCGCGGATGACGCGGTCCGGCAGGGAATGGTTCCCCCGGAGCACGATCTTTTCCACGATGATGACGGGAACAAGCGTATATTCGAGCCGCACCCCGGTCTGGTCGGGGAATGCCTCCACGCGGATGTCGCGGAACTTTCCCGTGAGGTAGAGATAGCCGATCCCTTTCCGGACCATCTGCCGCGAGAACGGATCGCCCGGCTTTACTTCGACCAGCAACACGAGGTTGTCACGGTCGGGCAGCGGATGGCCGAGGTCATCCTGCAGGATGATCTTGGTGACGGGCAGGCCTTCAAACTCAACCGCAGGTGCGGCCAGAGGCAGGGAAACGGCAATGAAGAGGAGCATGCCTGCCGAAAGCAGTTTAATGCGCTTCATGCCGTTTTTTTAGCATAGCGCGGCAGGAATGTAAAGGAAAGAAAGGGAGGCACTATGCTATAATCCCGTCATGACCGTCCCGAAACGCGTGCTCGGCAGGACCAGCCGGGAAGTGACCATCCTAGGCCTCGGCGGCGAAGGCGTGCTCAGGACCAGGGGGCAGGAGAAGGACGCCTATGCTCTTATCAACCGGGCGCTGGACCTGGGCATCACCTATTGCGAGTCGGCGCGGGCGTACGCGGGAAGCGAATCCTATTACGGAAAATCGCTCAAGGAGCGTCGGAGGGACATCTTCCTCGCGAGCAAGTCCCACGCCCGGGACAAGAAGGGGGCGCTGGCCCAGCTGCACGAGACCCTGACGAACATGCAGACCGACCATCTCGATCTGTGGCAGGTGCATGATGTGCGGGAAGAAAAGGAGCTTTCGGAGCTCTTCGGGCCGCGTGGGGCGATCGAGGCCTTCACCGAGGCGAAACAACAGGGCAAGACACGGTTCATCGGCGTCACCGGGCACCATGATCCTTCCATCATAAGGAAGTGCATCGAGCGGTTCGACTTCGACACGGTGCTGATGCCGGTCAATCCCGCNNAGAAGAACATGGGCATCATCGGGATGAAGGCCTACTTCCGCGGCTTCGCCGCGAAACTGCCCGGGTACGCGTCTCCGGAGCCCTTCCTGCGCTTTGCCCTCTCCCAGCCGGTCTCGACAATAGTCATCGGCTGCGACGACATCACACAGCTTGAGGAGAACGTCCGCTTCGCCGAATCCTTCGAACCCATGACGGAGGAGCAGCAGCAGAAGCTCGTCCGGGACGTAGAGCCCTTCAGCCGTCAGCTGATGTACTACAAACCGTAAGGGAAGCGCTGCCGGGACCTGCTGGATCATGACAGGAAAGAGCAAACCCATCCGGCATGCTTAGCACAGCGGAGCACCGGGCTGCCCAAAAGAGCAAGTCTCTTTTTTCTGCACCCCGGTTCTCAGGCCCGCGCAGGCATGCCACCGAGCCTTTCTCGTTCCAGACGGATCAGCAATCCATGTGCGCTTTCACTCGCTGCGCTCGTACGCACAGGCCAGCTCTGTGGTCGTCCAATCGGAGAATCGGGCATGCTTGTGCGCGAGCCTGTTGACGATCCTGCAGACGGCTGCAGGAATCGTCGATCCTCAGGGTAGCGTCTATTCTAATCGCTCGCTAATCCCGCGAAGACACGCGGGATACGCTTGCTCCTGGATTCACTGGGATGCAGGGCGCTTTTGAAAAGCAGCGGCTCGAAGATATTGCCTTACCCCTACCCCGGGCAGGCAGCCCGGCTGCGACGACTGTGCATTGCGCATACCGGTAATCCATTTCGAATAAGAACAAACAAAAAAGCAGCGCGTCCGAAGAGGAAGCGCTGCCGGATCAGAGAACGGGTACTGGACCGTGAACGATGAAACGGGCATGCCAACGAGGCTGAGCGATGAGCCGCTCAAAAAAGAGAAAATAGCATTTTTCCGCGGTCCGGTCGCAACCTGCTGCTGGGGGTGCGGGGAAAAAGCTGTTCACCTGAGAAGGGGCGGCAAGCGTGCCTACTTCGGGAACAGCAGCTTTTTCAGCTCATCCCGGTAGGACTCAGCTGTTTTCTTGCCGCTTGCGCTCGTTATCAATGACAGGTAGGGATCGAACTTTTTCTGCAGATCCTCCAGTTCTCCGCTCTGCTTCACGGAGTCGGCAAACGTAAGCGCCGCCGGAGTCAGACCGAGCGCATCCTTGACGGTGTTCATCATGAAGTTCTTGGCCATCTGGACGTTCCGCTGCCTCTCTTCCGGCGAAAGAGCGGCAAGGCCGGTCGCAGCGGTCTTCTTCCCGATGAATCCCTGCTTTTCCAGCTCGACCAATGAATCACCGACTGTGCCGAACAGGTTGAGGATCATCTGGACGTTCTTTTTGCCGTCTACAACGATGAGCGTGGTGCGAAGTTTTTGCGATAGATTGTATTTGCGGGTCTGGACCTCTTCCGTTCCTTTCGGCGTCTTGTCGTAGACAACCGCAGCTGCCGGCAGATCGCTCTTTTGCTCGCTCATAGGACCTCCCTCTGGCGCGTCGTGATAACGCGACCCCTGCCCCGGGATCACGGTCTCATCCCCGGACCGGTCGACAAAGCCTGCAACAAGAACGCATCATCTCGAACAGCGAGAGGCTTCGTGTACTATAATTAGCAAATACATTGCCAAATACAAATCCTTCACAATACAGGGCGTTATGATTTTGACGGAGCGGCCTTTGTCTCAAGAATAAGACGGGAGTCTCAGTGCGGCGATGCGTTCCCCGCGGTTGGGAGGCTGCTAGAGATAGGTCAAAAATGAAATCAAACCGAGAATGTGCTGGAGCGGTTGCAACGTTGCAATTTTATCCGTCTTTTGGCTTCCACGTACCGATCAAGGACGCGAGAGATCCGTTCCTGCTGAAGGATTCCTCAAGAGAAAGAGCATAGAATTTCACCGCTGAATCCAGGAACGAGCGCATTCCC
>JAFNGD010000133.1 GCA_017885365.1 Nitrospirota bacterium | reverse complement strand
CATTCACGCCGGGCATGGCGGAATTATACCACAAGGAAATCAGGCATCATTCTGAAAATGAACCATTTCTTGACTTAAAAGGGAAAACGGGATAGCGTACATATGAAAGATCAATAGCTTCGCTGAAGTCTACGATAAGGAGCATTTTTCATGGCAGACCAGGAAAGACCATTGCCGAAGCCGCCGAAGCAGGCTTTCGGACATCAGAAACCCTCACAGGAGCAAGGCAGCCAGGAGCTGCTTGCCGACCGCATGGCTGTTGCGGCGGCTGAAGGCAGGCTCGATGAATTCTTGAAACAGGAAATGCCGGACAACGAACATGCGCAGACGCTCGCCAAGATGATGATGGGAATGACCGGAATGATGCCCACAAGCGGCATGACCGCTCCAATGCCCCCCGTACAACCATCAACGGATCAGGAAACTGCTGGATCAGCAATCCCGGAGGATGTGTTCAAGGCAGTTCAGGGCGGAGACGTGAAAGGACTGATGGAACTGCTTCGCAAGGAACATCAGAAGCGGTCGCCGGTCGACCAGATCGCAGAAGCTGATAAACCAATACAGAGCGAAGAGACCGTAGCCCAGCAACCAGCCGGCCAGCCGATGATCGATAAGGAAGTGATCGACGCCCTCGTCCGCATCGCCGTGGACAACAGCGTCACTCTGGACTGGATCATCCTGCGGGCGGTGAAGGTCTATGTCGAGGAATATCGCAAGACGGGAAAATTGTAGCGTTTCTGGTTCATCTGCAAGATAGCGCCGCAGGAAAAGAGGAAGCGGTACATGAGCGCAGACAGTTCCCGCTTGAAACGACCGCAATACCCGATGCCCCTTTTCGTGAAACGGGCTTTGGAAAAGCGAAGGTTGATGGAAGCCTACAAAGAGCGACCTGCGTATCAGCGGAATGACTATATCGGCTGGATAACCCGCGCGAAACAACAGGAGACGCGGGATAAGAGGTTGCGCCAGATGCTTGATGAGCTAGAAGCAGGCGGCGTTTACATGAAGATGAAGCATCCACCGTCGAAGAAGTTGTGAAAGGCTCATTTTGCCTCTGACGAGACACGGCGTAGCTCGCTTTATTCTATGTCCTCTGTGATGAAAAGAACTTAGGGCTCGTCTCTCAAACTGACCTTACACCTTCCTCAAGAACTCCTGAACCTGCTTCCTAATCTCCAGATGATGGACCGGGATGTTTGGCACGTCCTTGTTCCCGGGCAGCGCCAGAACATGAATGAACCGGGGCCCCTTCCGCCGATCCTTCATCGCCTCGATCAGGTCCTTCTCCCCTGCCACCTTTACCGTATTCCTGAAACCGAATCCCCGCGCAACCTGTTCAAGGTCAACACAGGATCCGGCGAGCGTCGGCTGGTTCCCCGTTGACCCATAGGCGCCGTTGTCGATAGCCACGATAGTAAGGTTCTCCGGTGCGGCACCGGCGGCTGTCGCAAGCGTGCCGGGGTTCATGAGCAGGCTGCCGTCGCCGTCGATGACAACCACTTCCTTCTTTGAGGAGAGAGCGATGCCGAGGCCGATGGGTGTTGCCATACCCATGCTGCCGAGCATATAGAAGTTCGACGGCTGGTGCTTGACCGCATAGAGCTCTTTGGACGGCCAGCCGAGATTGCTCACCACGACCTTGCCGTCGAGATAGGGTGCGAGGATCTTGATGATATCGTAACGGGTCAGCGAGGCTGTCGATGCTGTGAACTCATCTGTTCTTCTGTTATCGTCTCCGCACTCAGAACTGTGAACTTTGAACTCCGAACTTGTTACACGACACTCCGATCCCTCCCACACCTTCGGGCTGAGTAGAAACGCATGGATGCTGCTCGTGGCAAAAGCCTGCGCCAGACCCCGATCCACGAGCCCGAGCTCCTCTCGCGTATTGATCTCCGAGAACGCTATCCCGGCACCCGCGAGCATCCCCGGAAGCTTCCTGCCCATGGGGAACTGCGCCTCGATCTTCTCCTGGTAGACGCCCCGTCTGCTCACGAAGATGGCGAGCGGCAGCTCATAGAACTGCGTGAGCGACAGCAGGGCATTGATCATGTTCCCGATGCCTGAGCTCTGGACGAACATCGCGGGCCGCCTGCCGGCCAGCGCCGCGCCGGCACAGATGCCCACGCCTTCCTCCTCTCGGGTCAGCGGGAGATGTCGGAAGGTTTGGCCGACCATCTCGAGCAGGACCTTGATCTTCTCGCAGGGAAGCGACGCGGTAAAGTCCGCACGCCTCCGCTTCAGCGCTGCTATCAGCTCTTCTTCAGGACAGGGCACAGTAGCTCCTCGATCTCTTTTTCCGTGATGTTCTTGGACACCAGCCGCGGCTCGATGCACGGCACCTTCTTGTCCTTGTCCAGCAGCTTCTCACCGCCACCGGTGATGTTCAGCAGCACCAGCTCGTCGGGCTTGACGCTTCCGGCCTTCACCGCCTGCTGCAGCGCCGCGACGGCCACGCCCGCAGCCGGCACGATGTCCACGCCCTCGGTGCGCTGGAACAGGTCCATGGCGGCATACACCTCGGTATTCGTTGCGCCGTGCATGCTGCCCTTCGTCGCCGTGAGCGCGTCAAACACCCCGCCCAGGATGCTGTAGGCGGGATAGCGCGTCGACAGCACGCGCGTCGTGATCAGCGGGATCAGCTCTGGCGAGAGGTCCTCTTGCGCGAGCGTCCGCTCTTTCCGCGCCCAGGCCCGCTTCATCGGCGCGAAAGGCTCGTTCTGTCCCAGGTGCAGGACCGGCAGGCGCGACCCGAACCGTCCGTCCGCGAGGAACCGCTCGGCCATCTCCCAGACGCCGATAGCTCCGGCACCACTCCCCACGGCCTGGAAGTACTGGTCCGGCAGCTGCTTCATGACCGACACGGCCTCGAGCAGCACCAGACCCAGACCGTCTCGCTTCGCAATGTTCTTCACGCCGCCTTCAAAGGGGAATCCGGTCACCTGCGCGATTCGTTTCGCCACATCGATCGAGTCCGCATAGTCCCCGTCGGCCACAGCCACGGTGGGCACGCCCGTGGAATGCTTCAGGTACCACATCTCNNGATGGGCAAAGGCGCGGGCCGTGTTCCCGGCCGAGGCTACGATCAGGCCCTCGATGCCGTTCTCCCGGGCGTTCTGGAGCACCACGGCCGCCTCGAACTCCTTGAACGTGCAGGTCTGGAGCCCTACACCCTTCTCGGGCCAGTACCCGTTGAAGGCGATGTACAGGTGCTCGAGCCCGAGCTGGACGGCCAGGCCGCGCGACCGATACACCACCGGACCCGGTTGCTTCAGATCGGGGTTGTGCACGGGAAGCCAGTTGAAACGCCAGACGCCCTCGCCGCCCTGTTCGGAGAACCGGGCCTGGTAATCGGTCACAAGTAGCGCGTCTGCGCAGTGTTCGCAGAAGGCGCAGTAGGAGTTCTCGAGGACCTTGCCGCACTTCCTGCATTTGATGGAAAAATGGCTCATAGTAGAAGTCCCAAGCAGGCAAGCCTGCTAGCTTTCAAGCTGACAGGCAGTCGTTTTAAATCAACCCGCTCACTAGCTCCATGATGTCGGTGATCCTGATCTGCTTGTCGTGCCCCTGCATCGCCTCGTTCACCTTGGCATAGCACGCGGGACAGGACAGGATCAATCGGTCCGCCTTTTTCTCGACCGCCTCGTCGATGGTCAGCCTCCCCATCTTGACGGCGTTCTCGTGGAACACCTTGCGGGCGGCGCCGCCGGAGCCGCAGCACCGCGAGTTCAGCCCGTGCCGCTCGAACTCGAGCAGCGTAAGCCCGGGGATGCTCCGGAGCACTTCGCGGGGCTCCTCGATCACGCCGACGCCCCTGCTCAGGTAGCAGGGGTCATGGTAGATCACTCGTTCGCAAAGTTCCTTATTCAGCTTCAGCTTCCCGGCCTTGATCGACGAGGCGACATACTGCGAAATATGCCGGATCGCGAAGGGCAGCGTCTGTCCGTAGATCGCCGGCCAGTCCCTGCTCATGATGTTCACGCAGCAGGGACAGGAGCAGACGAGCGTCTTCACGCCCCGTGCTCGGTAGCCTTCCACAAGCCGCTTGACCAGGTCCTCGAGCAGGTCGTGCTGGCCCGTGATGAAGAGCGGGAACCCGCAGCAGACCTCCTCTTCCGGCGGCAGCATGGTGAAGGGCTCATTGATTGCACCCAGCACGAGCACGTCGCCCCGCACCATGAGCTGCGCCTCATACGCGCCTGTGCAGCCGGCATAGTAGGCGATGTCAGCCTGCTCAGCAACCGCTACGTGTTCAGGGAACCAGGGACGGTAACGGTCGCCGGCAGGCTTGTCGTAGGGATTGCCGCTGCTCTTGACCGCCTTCGGCAGGTTCGCCTGCACGCCGATGGGCCCGAGCCCGCGCTTCACCATCTCCTTCCGGAGCGTCGGCCAGAGCCGCTGGGTGAAGAGGCCGACCGGGCAGTTCTGGCCGCAGGCGCCGCAGGTCGTGCACTCGTACACGGCCTTCGTGAAGTCATCGAGAAGCTTGTGGTCGACCTCGGTCGATCCGAAGAGCTTGGCTTTGAGCCCGTCTGTCTTCCGGATAAACTCGCGGAACATCCGGATCTTCTCAGGCGGGGAGACCGACGGGTTGCCGGTCACGTCCTGCACCGGGCAATGCTTGAGGCACTCGCCGCACTGTGTGCACGCGTCGATCTCCAGCATTTGGCGCGACGAGAGCTCTTCGGTGAAAGACCGGTCATGCTTCATGAATCACCTGTGGAAGGCCCAGGTCCCGCCTCCTTGCCTCCAGCATCACCAGCGGAGCAGTGACGATGTGGCTGGGCACGAGCGCAACCAGCACGAAGACCAGGACCAAATGCAGCGGGAACAGCACGCCTGCCGGCAGCGGCGCCGGAGCAAGGGACAGCAGCCCGAGTGCGAAGTACTTCACGTCCACGAGATTCGGCGTGAAGAACGCGTGCATCAGCACCCCGATGCTGCTGATCGCCAGGATCAGCGCAAGGAGCAGGACGTTTGCCGGCGATGAATATTTTTCCCGCTCGCTGAAGAAGCGGACGACAAGGATGTACACGAGCGAGAAGGGTAGCACGTATCCGGCGATGAGACCAGGAAGCTGCAGGTCCCACACCCACAGCGGCACGGGGTCCAGGAAGTACCGCAGGTGGCGCAGCGCCACGAGCAGGAACGTCGCGTGGAACACATACTCGCCGAACCAGAGCGCGGGGTTTACTTTTAAAAGCCGCCAGAACAGGACCACGTCGCGCATGGTCAGCGCCCAGGTTGTGACCGTCGACGGCTTCCGCGGCAGGACCGCGACCGGGTCCTCCGCCCGGCTGCGCCACCAGATAAGCGTGTGCAGGAAGAACCGTATCCAGAACGCGGCATATACGCCGTACGCCGCAATGATGACTATCGTTCCCATGGCCGTCCGTTCCAGCTCCCGGAAGCTGGCTGCGGGGATCTTCGATCCTCAGGGATATACTATTCATTCTAATCGCTCGCTAACCCTGGAACAAGCTGCGCGGATTGCGCTCGCTCCTGGATTCCCGAAAGACGTTCCCAGTATAACACATCGGCCTTGTACGAGATAAGGGGAAAGCAGCCGGTCCCGTCATTTTTCCTTGCTGAACTCTATCTTCGCGTCCTTCGGCACGTTCATTCCCGCTTCCGTCTCGATGGCCTTCAGGATGGCGGAAGGCACCGGGCAGGCAACGTGTTTGAGGTGTTTCGCCGCGGACTGGTAGACCGGGTTGTCGCCAAAACCCGTGAGCGTCACCCGGTGGTCCACCGTGGCGATATCAGCAGCCATCTTCTGCACCATCTCACAGGTCGTGTCCAGGGCAACGAGGATCTTCTTGCCATTCCCCTTCTCCGCCGAGATAGTAACGATAAAACCGCATGCGCCTGAATTGACGATCACCTTGGTCATGTTCTGCCTTATCCCGATCAAATTAGTTCGATGAGAAGAAGGGCGGGAAGGAACAACGTTCGGGGAAACGCCTTCCCGCCCCTGCCGCCTCAATCATCGCCGGGAGGGAGTCCGCGGTGACAATTCTTAAATTACCTATTTGACACTGAGGACACAGATGAATATATGAAAGGCAAAACTTGACGTTTCATAGCTTTCCTCAGCGTCTTCAGTGTCAAAGAAACTTCTCTATATTTAATCCACACTCAGGAACTACCCCTTGATCTCCGCCGTGCTCCCTTGCTTCAAGAGAAGCTCCTTGAGGTTGGGGAACTTGTCCTTCATATGCGGGATATGCATGGCCTGCATGAACTCCTTCT
>JAFNGD010000132.1 GCA_017885365.1 Nitrospirota bacterium | reverse complement strand
TCGTGATGCGCGTCTGGCTGTTCGTGCCGCTCTTTTCCGCGGCTGTTGTGCTCCCGGCGGTCCTCAATGTCGTGACACCCGGCGAACCGCTCTGGGTCATCGTCACGCTGGACAAGGCATATTCCTGGGGGCCCTACGCGGTCCCGCAGGAGACCCACAGCGGTTCGCCGGGGGTGATGATATTGAGGAGCGCCGGAAGGACGACGGCCGCGGAAAAGAGCGGTACGAACAGCCAGACGCGCATCACGAAGAGCCCGAGCGGCACCTGCGAGGCAGCAGCAAGAATAAGGCTCGCGCCGTAGAGGAACCAGAGCGACTGCGGTGCATGGATGAGGCTGATCAGAACAAGGATGAACAGGAACGAGACCAGCTTGACGCGCACGTCAAGAGCCTGGAGCAGCCCTTTCATTCGGGCATGTTCCTCGGAAAAGAAGGACTGCTCAGCGACGCGAGCAATGGCCAGCAGTGTTTTATCGAGAAATCTCGTTCGTGACAAGTCAGCCTTCGGGATGATCAGTCCTTATCGGACCGATCGGTCTTGTTCCTGCGTACCAACAGTTTTGAAAGAATATACATGGCACCGGCGGTTATTGCAACACCGATGATGCCCGTCAGGACATACCCCAGGCTCTCCCCCAGCAGCCCCGTGCGCTGGCCGGGGACCGCGTAGTCGGACAGCGGCGCCTTCCAGATAGTGGCCAGCCGCTTCATCCCCGCAGGGACGAACCCGGCGATCTTTTCGATCTCATCGAGCCCCCACTCGCCCCATGCCCCCTCCGCTCCGAGCCATTTCGGGACCATCACGCCCAGCGGCGAAAGAAGCACCAGGATGCCGATGACGATCCATAGTTTTTTAGGCGTGGTCATGGTCCGTCTCTGCGAGGCATGCCGGTGCCGTTCTTCACCGGTCCCGATAGGATGATCATCCCAGCATCTCGGGATCGTTCGTCTGGAAGTACTTGATCACGAGCGCTGTTACCACGGCTTCAATGAACCCGAAAACCAGCAGGTGCTCAATGGCCATTGCCGGCAGGGCGATTGAGAGGGGGAACGGCGAATAGAGCGGTTGGCCGTCCGCGGACCGCTCCAGCAGAGGTTGGACGCCGAACTGCACCGCCGTGAGCAGGGCTGAAACATTCAGGCTGACGTATGCCGCAACAGCACCGGCGATCCAGCGTCTTCTGCTCAGAACACCGGCATGAGCGGCGATCAAACGGTAGAGTGCATATCCCGAGAAAACGCCGGCAACGGCCATGTTGAAGCAGTTCGCGCCGATCGCGGTTATTCCACCGTCGCCGAACAGCACTGCCTGAATGATGAGCGCGACCGACACGGCGATCAGCGCGGCCCAGGGACCGAGCAGGATGGCGATGAGCGTGGCGCCGGTCGCATGGCCGGTGGTACCGCCGATGATCGGGATGTTGAACATCATGATGACGAAGCTGAATGCAGCGCCGATGGCAAGGAACGGCGCCTGCTTTGCCTTCAGCGTCCTATTCAGCTTCCACGAAGCCGCGGCCCAGAACGGGACCGTGACGGCAAACAACGTTCCATAGGTGGCGGGACCGAGATAACCGTCAGGGATATGCATCAATGCTCTCCTTGAGCATGGAATCTTCTCAGAACTTGTATCCGAAGCCGGCTAGGAGTGCGTAGTCTTCCGATCGTTCATTCAGACCGGCCCTGACGCCGCCATCGAGATAGAATTTCTCTGAGGGTTCATAGATCAGTCCGACCAGTACGGTGGCAATGCGCGTCACTGCATCAGGTCCCTTTACCCGGGTCACAACAAGTTCCACGACCGGCTCCCAGGGTTTTGGTCGCTCGTACTTTGCGGCAATACTTATGGCAACAGCATCATCGAACGAGAAATTGCCCCGTCTGAGCGCCTTGCCCGATGATTCGTAGCCCAGGTTCGCGTTGATCTCAACGGATTCCCACTCTGTCGTGCTGATCAGTCGCGCGCCCCACCGTGCTGTTCCGGTACCCAGCCCCTTCTCCTCGTTGCCCGTAGGCTGGCTGAACGCAACCTGATAGGCCAGCGACTGCTCGAACTGATAGCGTCCCCCGCCCTTCTTTTCCTGCTCATAGAACCGATGCTTGAACCTGAAGAACACGTCGCTGAGACCGCTCTCGTTGTTACCCGTGGCCGTACTCGGACGAAGCGAGAGATAGGGCATCTCCACGGCAGCATCCATGGTTTCCCCGATCCCCACCGTGACCGCAACCGGAACCGCGGTTGACTTGAACTCGTTATCCTTCAGATAATTGATGTTCGATTCCACCAGAACGCCGCCCGGTCCCTGCGTGCCCGTGTCATCAGCAATGAGCGGATGCATTGCCTGCGCTGGCGAAGCGATCACCGCCAGGATCATGACCGTTACCAGCAGCACAGGTACCTGCATGCGATATGCCCTGCCGAGACATTCCGGCATCTCAGGCGAGTTCCTTGCCCGTGGTCGTCATCGTGAGCTTCCCGTGCTTGACGCCCCGGGCGCCGATGAGCCGGTCGGCGATCTTCTTGATGTCCTGGCCCTTGCCCTTCACCACCAGGACCTCGAGACAGTTATGCGGGTCGAGGTGCACATGGAGGGTGGAGACGATCTGCTGGAAGGATTTGTGCTGCATCTCCGTGAGCGCGTGTTCCAGCTCGCGGGTATGGTGATTGTACACGATCGTGATGGTCCCCACGGTCTCCTGGTCCCCTGCTTTCCATTCCTCTTCGACCAGTTTGTCCCGGATAAGGTCCTGGATGGCCGCGGACCTGCTGCCGTAGCCCTTTTTGGCGATCAGGGCGTCGAACTTCTTGACGAGGGAACTGTCGATGGACATACCGAAACGGGTGATCCCTGCCATACCGCCTCCGTGTTACTGTTTATCAAATTAGTAACACGCGGTATTGCTGTTGTCAAGCGTTATTTCCCTCCAAAGAGCTGCGACGACGTTCCTGATGATTGCTGCGCCGATTTATAACCTTGACAACCTATTGCGCCTCTGCTAATTTTAGTTATCGGCGATGAACGGGCCGATGTGAAAAATACCAGTAAACAGTTATTGAAGGAGGTTCCCATGAAGAAAGTTGTCATCGCAGTCCTGCTGGTCCTCGTCATGGCCGTTCCTGCCCTGGCAAAGACCGACATCACCATCCCCTCTACGTTTACCCAGGATGATTTCAAGAACGTGAGTCGCGACCTGGGCCTGGCCATCAGCTACGTTCCCCTCGCCCCGGCCGAGCCCCTCGGCGGCATACTGCCGCATGTCGACGCGGGTATCGAGGTGACCGTTGTCAACCTGGACACAAGCAGCAGCTACTGGAAGAAGATCGAGGCGGTCCCCGGAAACGACAAGATCCCCAGCTCCCTGCCCATCCCCAAATTCCACGTGCAGGTCGGCCTACCGGTGATCCCGATCGACCTCGGGTTCGTCTATTCCTCGGTACCGAGCACCGACATCAAGTACATGGGTGGCGAAATCAAGTGGGCCATCCTCTCTGGCAGCGTCGCCACGCCGGCCATCGCTATCCGGGGCGCCTATACGAAGCTATCGGGCGTCACCGACGTGGACATCAGCACCAAGTCAGCTGACCTCTCGATCAGCAAGGGTTTCGCTATGTTCACGCCCTACGCCGGCTACGGCATGGTCTGGATCGAGAGCAAGGAGAAGAGCAACGACCCGCTCATTAACTTGCAGGACGAGAGCCTGAACGAGTCCAAGTGGTTCGTAGGATGCAAGCTCACGTTCTTCCCGCTCATGAACCTCGTCGTTGAAGCCGATTTTGCCAAAGTGAACTCCTACTCGGCAAGACTGAATCTGCATTTCTAGACAACAACACATGCTCGCTCACGGCCCCCGGCGCGTCGCTCCGGGGGCCTTTTTGTTCCTCCCCCCTTCTTTCTTGCCCCCTGAAAGTCCTTATGGTATATTCCAGCCGTGAAACCGAAGATTGATGCCCTGATACTGAAAGTTGCTGGCAACAGCGTCGAAGGAGCAGTCGACGAGGTCGCTGCGGAGCTTCCCGTCAGGCTGGTCCTGAACAACGAACCACTCGTGACGCTGCTCTGCACACCTACCGAGCTCGAGGAGCTCGCCGTCGGCTTTCTGCTGTCCGAAGGGCTTCTGCACGACCGCTCTTCGATCAAGAAACTGGCCGTGTCGGGCGCGGGGCCATCCATCGAGATCGGGATATCCGGACTTCCGCACGGTTGGGAAAAACAGTTCGAGAAGCGCACGATCTCCTCAGGCTGCGGTAAGGGTATCACCTTCACGAACTATGACCGGAGCAAGGACCGGAAGCTCGACACAAAGAGTCCGATCGTGAGTGTCGGCGCCATCCGTGAGTTGCTCAAGGTTTTCCGGAACATCTCGACGCTCTATCTCGAGACCGGCGGTGTCCATAGCGCGGCCTTATCGGATGGAAAAGAGCTCCTCTTCTTCTCCGAGGACATCGGCAGGCACAATGCGGTGGACAAACTGATCGGCAAGGCGTTCCTGAAGGGAGTGTCGATCGAGAACAAGCTGCTGTTCACCAGCGGCAGGGTGACGTCGGAGATCGTGACCA
>JAFNGD010000131.1 GCA_017885365.1 Nitrospirota bacterium | reverse complement strand
ATCCCGGTCATTGCCAACGGCGGGATCTTCTCGGCCCAGGACGCAAAAGACTGTCTGGCCCTATCGGGCGCAGACGGCCTGATGCTCGGGCGGGGTGCAGTAATACGTCCGTGGCTCTTTGCCGAGATCGCCCGGGACCTGTGCGGCAGCGACATTGCGGAACCGACGGTTTCCTTGCCGGCAGTGTACGGCAGCTTTCTCGATCTGCTGAACGGACATTTCCGGCCTGAACGCCGGCTGGGCAGGCTGAAGCAATTCACCACGTATTTTGCCCGGAACTATGCGTTCGGCCATCATCTGGCAACGAAGGTCCAGACCAGCATCAGCGTGGAGGAAGCACGGGAACGGGCCGACAGGTTCTTCGAAAAGGCGCATGCTGTAACGGATTGACGTTACTGCTTTCCTTTGTGTCTTGGTGACTTTGTGGTAAATTCCTTTTTCCTGAGCAGGTCATTGAAAAGTCTTGCTGCCGTCGTTGCGAGCGAAGCGAAACAATCGCGGTTCTCAAGAATTCAATCACGTCGAGATTGACGCGTCGTAAAAAACGCTCCTCGCGATGACATTGAGTGCGTTTTCCAGCAGCCTGTTCGAGGGTCGAAGATTCCCCGCAGCGTGCTCCAGGGAGCTACAATAGTACTATGAAAGCCATGGTGCTCAGGAAGATCACAGACCTTGCGAACAACAGGTCGCCGCTCGAACTGCTCGATCTTCCCGTGCCGATTCCCCGGGACAACGAGGTCGTCGTGAAGGTCTCGGTCTGCGGTGTCTGCCACACCGAGCTGGACGAGATCGAGGGGAGGACGCCTCCTTCGAAGTTCCCGGTCGTCCCTGGTCATCAGGTCGTTGGCCGTGTCGTCGGACGCGGCAGCAAGGCGACCGGGTTCACGGACAACGAACGGGTAGGGATCGCCTGGATCCATTCCGCCTGCGGGAAATGCGCATTCTGCCGGACCGGGAGGGAGAACCTCTGCAGCGACTTCAGGGCAACAGGAAGGGACGCGGACGGAGGGTATGCGGAATATACGACGGTCCCGGAAGCATTCGCCTACCGGATACCCGAGGTGTTCTCCGACGCGGAAGCAGCGCCGCTCTTGTGCGCCGGGGCCGTCGGCTTTCGCTCGCTGCGCCTGGCAAACCTGGAGGACGGTGAGAACATCGGGCTGACGGGGTTCGGGGCCTCGGCCCACCTGGTGCTGAAGATGGTGCGGCACCGGCATCCCGGCACGAACATCTACGTCTTCTCCCGCACGGACGGGGAGCGCGCGTTCGCGAAGGAACTCGGCGCTGTCTGGGCAGGCGACACCGGGGACGATCCGCCGGTAAAACTGCACGCCATAATCGACACGACCCCTGCCTGGAAGCCTGTCGTTGACGCATTGCGAAATCTTGAAAAGGGCGGTCGGCTCGTTATCAACGCCATTCGCAAGACGGACGCGGACAGGGACGCCCTGCTCGTGCTCGACTATGCCCGCGATCTCTGGATGGAAAAGGAGATCAAGAGCGTGGCGAACATCACCCGGAGCGACGTGGAGAGCTTTCTGCAGGTGGCTGCGGACATCCCGATCAGGCCCGAGGTCCAGGAGTATCCGCTGGTCGAGGCCAACGTTGCGCTCCTTGAACTGAAGGAACGGAAGATTCGCGGCGCGAAGGTGCTTACGATCGGGTGACAATGGCCGACAGGGCCCCACGCGTGTGCGCTTCTCATAAGCAGGCAGCGTTACTATCCCACAGAAGGGCCTCTTTCATGGAAACAATGCCTCCAGACCAGGAACTGCATCACGAGATATTCGGTTCCATCCTCGATCGGACCGAGATGACACCCTTCCTGTTGCTGCCTGCGCGGGATTACGCATCATCCCTCAAGCAGGCTGCCCGCATGATGGCCAATCGTGGGTTTGACACGCTCGGCGGCGATGAACTACAGGAGAGCGAACGCGAACGGGCCGGTCAGTATATCAGGCGCGCGTACACATCCCTCTTCAGCGGCATGTTTCCCTTTGTGACGAAACAGCTGGCCGGGCTTGCCGCCCTTGGTTCCCCGAACGGCGGTCTGTACCGGAGCTGTCTTGCCGCCGTCGACGGCGCGGCAGCGGTCCTGCAGGACCCATTGTTCCGCCACATCGTCGCCGAAGACCCCCGCCACCTCCTGCTGCTCGCCTCGTCGCGCAAGTATCCCCGTGTCTTTGCCGGCTACCTGGGCGGGTCCTTAGACGTGCCGGCACCGTGGCAGCAGGCCGCCTGCTGTCTGCTCAAGATGGTGCATCTGATCAAGTCGGTCGAGGAGGACAGCCAGGACATCAACGACTACGTCCAGCTGGGCTTCTTCCTGGAGTCGCAGGGCCAGCGCCTCGACGAACTCTACCAGTACGACTGGGAGCATCCGNNTGTTCTTTCACCGCCTGAAGGAGTCGCTGGTTATTGACCCTTCGCGGGGCTGCCTGGTCTTCAACAGCGGCGACGGCGTGGACGTCGATGTCGCCGAGATCAAGGCGCGGCTCAAGAGCCCGGAAAGCATGGTCATCAAGCTGGGGAAGGACGTGGAAGGGGAGGCCTATGATATCCGGGACATCCTGGCGATCACCTTCATCCTGAAGAGCATGGACGACACGCTCAAGCTCTTCCATGCCCTACAGAAACGGGGTGTGATCCTGCAAGAGAACACGGCGTCCCACTCCATCACCCAGACGCTGTTCGACGGCCCGGAGAGCATGCGGGAGGCGGTGCGGCGGCTCATGATCAGCCTCGCCCGGAGCGGGGGAGGCGACGACATGCCGGACGAGGCCACACTGCTGGCCCCGGCGAGGACATTCTATGAAGCGCTGGGCATGAATGCGGAGAAGAACGTCCACACCTCGAAGGGCCACCGGAAGTTCCAGTGCAAGATCGCCTTTTCCCTACCGATCCACCGCGCTGGGGGCACGAACGAGATCCTGATCCCCGGCATGCCGCTCTATGCGCTGCGGGACAAGATCGGGAAGCAAACGGAACAGCATACGCTCGGCGTGGAGCTGCGCATCTCCGACGTGGAGAGCTGGCGCGCCTCCGAGCAGACGGGCGACTCGCACCACGACGCCTACAAGTTCCGCCAGCTGGTCTCGGTGATGAACCGGGTCTTCAAGAACCGTTTTCATCTGCCGGAAGAGAGCTTCTCCCAGCTCCGCAAGGACCAGCGGGTCCTGTTCCCCTGAAGCACCGGGCCGCTTCCGCTCTTCTCCCGATCATCCACCCCGATCTCACACCTTGATGTGCAGCATCGGCAGCCCCAGCCGCTGGCGCTTGTTCTCCCCCTTGAACAGGTCGCCCCTGCGAACCGGCACATCGCCCCGTTCTCCCTCGTGCTGCGCCTGCTGCTTCGTCGGCAGGCTGGCCCCGTGCTGGACCGCGTGCTTGCCGAACTTCCGGGACAGTTCGTCGATGCTCTCGTAGACCTTCGCCATCTTCTCGATCTTCGTGGTGTCCTCGAACAGCCCGTACTGGATGGTGTTCTCGGCGACCAGGCCGGACAGGACGACGCCGGTCTGGCGGTAGGGCGTGTTCGGACGGTACAGGTCGCGGAATCCCTCGCGCAGAAGCGTGTACAGTTCTGCGGGAAATGCCGTGGGGCGGCTCAGCTTCAGTTCAGCGCCGGCGCTCCGGTAGTCCTGCTGACGGAGAAAGAGGACCACCCGGTTTGCGGCAAGGTGATAGCGCCGCGCCTTGATGCAGGCGTTCTCGAGGTTCTTCGAGAGCTGGGCGAAGACGAAAGTCTCATCCATCGAGGGAGGGGTGAAGGTCTTTGCCTTGCTGATGGACTGGTAGGCGCTCTTCGATTCCGTGGTGACCGGGTAGACGCTCCTGCCGTTCAACTCGTGCCAGATCTCCTGGTAAGGCTTGGACAGGTACTTTGTGATGAACCCTTCGTCCTGTTGCGCGAACTGGAGCGCCGTCGTGATGCCGTGCTTGGCGAGATAGGCCGCAGTGTTCGGGCCGATGCCCCAGACCTTCTCCACCGGGAGCTTTTCGAGGAAGAGGTGGATGTCCCTGCCCGGGATCATGGTGATGCCATGGGGCTTTTTGTGCTTGGACCCGATCTTGGCCAGGACCTTAGAGAGGCTGACGCCCACGGAGACCGAGAGCCCCAGTTCCTGTTCGATAGTCTCCTGCATCTGCAGGGCGATGGACTCGTAGGGGCCGTGAAAGGTCCTTCTGAGGCCCGTAAGGTCCACGAAGGCCTCNNGAAAAGCGTCTCAATATTTCGAACATGCGCACCGAGAAGAGGCTGTAGGTCTCGTAGTCCGACGGCAGGATGACCGCGTCAGGACAGAGCTTCTTCACGTCCGACAGCCGCACGCCGCGCTGCACGCCGCGCGCCTTGGCCTCGTAGCTCGCCGCGGCCACGATGCCGCGTTCCTTGCCGGTGATGACCGGGCGGCCCTTCAGCTCCGGGTGGATGGCCTGCTCGCAGGACGCGAAGAAGGCGTCGGCGTCCAGGTGCAGGATAGCGCGGGGCCAGGAGGAGATGATGAGGGACTGGTTGCTCATGGGAAGAACCCGGTACGGAAATACGGGGAAAGGCCAACACCAAGGGATTCTCACCGCGAAGGCGCGAAGGACGCGAGGAAACCTTAGAACCTTAGGCTTGTATTAACGGCAAACAACTTTAATGCTGTGAAAATATTGGACGCTATAGGTTATTCACCATTCGTTTGATGCCATCCTTCATGCGTGGTACGTTCCAATTAAGCAAAAAACCAATCTTGCAGTTCTTTATTTTGAGGTAGGTCAGCAACTGTGCTTCGTGTATGGGAAGAATCTTCTCAACGGTCTTATTTTCGATAAGGATGGATTCTTCAACGATCATGTCGATGCGATATCCGGCGTCAATAACGATCTTTTCATAGGTGATCGGTAAAGCAGCCTCGCAGACAACCTGCATCCCGTCGTTCTTTAACTCATACTCCAGACATTTCTGGTATGCAGATTCCAATAGTCCTGGGCCTAAAACAGTGTGGACTTTGATTGCAGCCGCTACGATTTTGCTTGCTATGGTCTCTATATCCATCGTTCATGCCTCGGTTCTGCCTTCCTCGCGTCCCTCGCGCCCTCGCGGTTCAAATGTTTTGATGCGCTTATCCTTTATGAGGCAGTCTGCCGAGCCATCCGGCGAGTGCGCTCACCATGAGGACTGTGACCACGGAACTCGCAGCCATGGCCGTCACCGAAGGGGGAGGGGGTGCGACGGTCATTCCAACCACCGTGAACACCAGCGTGACGAGCGAAAGCAGCGTGAGCCAGAGCTTCCTGGCCAAAGGCAGACCGGAGCCGGAGAGAAAGAGACCGAGGCCGATTGCAATGATGAGCCCTTCGACCGTGAGCGCAACAGGCATGTTCCGCCAAAGCCCAAGGCCGACCTTTGGAGAGCCGATGCCGGCAAGGGGCAATCCGGACACATGGACGAGGGCATCGAGAAGCCAGTGCGAGAAGACGGCCAGCGCAACGAACGCCGCAGCGCGGAGCTTTGCCTCCTTGAGGCGCGGATACCATCGGAAGACGGCAGCGCCTGCCAATGCGGACCACGCCATGGCGGCGAGCAGGCTGTGGGAATAGGGAAAGACGAACTCCGGCTGATGGGTACTGGGGAAATCAGCGGGGATGGTGACCGATTCCCAGCCCAGGAGCACGAAGAGCCAGAGCGCGAAGTCGATAAAGAGCGAGGCAAAGACAAAGGCGCCGATATTGATGCGCCGCTCTGCACGCCCGATGGCGAGCGCAGCGCCTATGTGACCTGCAAACATGGCACCTCCTGGGAGATATAATCCCGGGGCTGAGCCATCACCCGTAGGGTGATTGGTTTCGAGCCCCTGGTTCTCCCGCCGCGCAGCGGCGGGATGGGGCTCATGGCTCAGCCCCGGGATTCCCTTCGTCCGCGGAGCGGACGGAGGGAACCAGT
>JAFNGD010000130.1:1936-3341 GCA_017885365.1 Nitrospirota bacterium | reverse complement strand
CTGATCGGGATCGTCGGCATCTCCCATACGGACAGCGACCAGTTCCTCCATCATCACCATCAGCAGGGGGAGGAGCCCGGCCATGAGATGGCCCCGGCGTCGATCTCGACCTTCGCCGTCATGGTCCTGTCCCTCGGCCTGATCGGGTGGGTCATCGAAGCTGCCATAACCGGAGCGGTCATCCGGTTCATCTCCCAGGTGAAGCCTGACCTGCTCAGCCATGTCCTGCACAAGGACACCTGCCGGAGCGGACATCAGGGGTGCGCGTCATGATCGATGTTGCCCGGATAGATTACTGGGCGGCCAACGGTTCCAGTCCCTTTCACCGGGCCTCGGTCCTGTCCAAGCTCCTGTTCCTGCTCTGTGTTGTCACGGCATCAGTGGTGACGAAGGACCCGGTGCCCCTGGCGGCCGCGTACACGCTGCTGATCGTCCTCGCCGCCGCGAGCGGCCTTCCGTGGATCGCCATCGGTTTCCTGTCGCTGTACGCAGCGGTCTTTGCCCTGCTCTACGCCATCAGTCTCCGGGGCGGCCTGTGGACCTATGCCCTGCTGCTGCTCAAGGCGGTCACGCCGGCGTACGCCGCGGGGATGCTGGTCGCGAGCACGCCCTACCCCAGGATATTTTCGTTCCTGAGCACGTTCCTTCCCGAGATCCTGGCGGCCGGTCTCTTCATGACCTACCGGACTCTCTTCCTCCTGCTGGACATGATGGACAACTTCGGAACGGCGATCCGTCTCCGGGGCGGGTTTTCTCCCGGGAACATCGTTAAGAACGGCTCGAACATCGCCAAGGGCATCGGCACGCTCCTGGTCCGTGCCGTGGAGCGGTCCCAGCGCCTCTATGCTGTCATGGCGGTGCGGGGGTACGACGGCAGCATGGCCGAAAAGACGATCGGAACGTTCGGCAGGAGCGACTGGCTGCCGCTGGGGGCCGGGACGAGCGTCCTGGCGCTGGTGCTGTTCTGGAGGTAAGGTGATACGCTGCGCACCCTGCCCGATGCAGGACGAACACGAAAGATCATGATCAAACTGCACATGACGCATGAGAACATCGTCACCGTCAGCTGTCTGAAGCACATCTACCCCGACACCACGGAGATCCACATCTGCGGGCTGGATTTCGTGGTGAACCGCGGCGAGCGGGTCGTGGTGCTCGGCGGGAACGGTTCCGGCAAGACCACGCTCCTCTATCATATCCTGGGACTGCTCAAGCCCGATGAGGGCAGGGTGACGGTCTTCGGCGCGAATCCCGCCACCCACTATCGTGATATCCGGGAGCGCATCGGCGTGCTTCTGCAGAACGTGGAGGAACAGATCCTTTCGCCCACGGTCTGGGAGGACATCGCGTTCTCTCCCCGGAACTATGGATACAGCAGGGAGGATACGGCCCGGATGGTGGACGC
>JAFNGD010000130.1:0-1922 GCA_017885365.1 Nitrospirota bacterium | reverse complement strand
GCCCTGGCAGGCGCCCTGGTCCTGCGGCCCGAGCTCCTCATCCTCGATGAACCCTTCGAGGGCCTGGACAGCAGGTCCCGTGCCGAGCTGGTGGAGCTTCTGAACCGGCGCAACCGCGACGGGATGAGCCTCATCATGTCCACCCACGACCTGAACCTCGTGGGGAGCCTCGCCGACCGCGTCTACGTCCTTGCCCGGGGGGAGGGTGTCGTCGCCGCCGGCACGCCCGTCGAGATATTCACGCACGCCGACGCGCTCAAACGGTCCAACATCGACCCGCCGGTCCTGACCGAGCTTTTCAACAGGCTCCGGGAAAAGGGTATGGTCATGAAGATGCCGGTCACTGTGGATCAGGCCGTCGACGACCTGGCCTGTTTTTTGAAAAAACCATGATATACTATCCAGCAGTATTTCGCATCACGAGGGAGGCATCATGCCGATCAGGAGAAGGGACCATACACCACTATCGGACACGGAGCAGGGGAACAGCAAGACCCTTATTATAGTTCTCGTGGCGCTCGTGCTGGTGGCTGCCATCGCCGCGGGCTCGATCGCTGCCTATTCCGCCCTTCGCAGCGACGGGCATGGCATGGCCCTGTCGCTGCTGCTCTTTCTGGTCGTGCCGATTCTTGCCTACGTCCTGTTCCGGACGATGATCGCGCCCTATTACCGGAGGCTGGAGGACGCAAACCTCGAGCTGCATATCAAGCAGGAAGAGCTCCTGGATATGAAGGACGACCTGTTCATCAAGTTCCTGGGGATCCACGATGCGAACTACGCGGCGAACTCGCCGCGTCTGTTCCCGGAACGGCTCCGGGACGTCGCCGATGTCACGTCACGGGTCATGGAGGCCGAGGTCTGCCTCATCTACCGGTACGAACGGAAGAAGGACGAACTGGTGCTGGCCGCGACCAACGGCTATCGCCAGGAGGCTGTCGGCATGGTGCGGATCCCCGTCGGTCAGGGCATCGAGGGCGTGGTGGCACGCAGGGTCGAGCCGGTCATGCTCAAGGACTTTACCAAGGACAGCAGGTTCAGGGAAGCGCCGGGTCTGGCGCTGTCCAGCTACTCGTCCCTCTACTGTCTCCCGCTCTATGTCTATTCCAACGGGGCCCTCATGGGCGTCATGGAACTGCTGTACGCGAACGCAAAGACCTTCACCGATGAGGAGATCAATTTTTTCACCACCCTCGCGGGCATCCTGTCCAACACCATGCAGAATGAGATGCTCCAGACCGAGCTCCGGAAGATGAACATTGAGCTGGAGCAGTGGGTCGTCGAGAAGACCGAGGAGCTCCGTTCCTCGGAGGAACGCTGCCGGACGCTCGTGGAGAACGCGAAGGAGGCTATCTTTGTGCTCTCCGAGGCCGGGGACATCGTGTTCGCCAACGAACAGGCGGTGCGGCTGTCGGGGTACGGAAAGTTCGACCTTGTGCACAAGAACCTGGCCGAGCTCCTGTCCGACGCGTCCGTTGTCCAGGGCATGCTCGCCGAGACGGTCCAGGGCGGTCAGTCGCTCCGGAACGCCGGATTGAAGCGCCACGACGGCGCAGTGGTCCCCGTCGAGGTGAGCTGCGTCGGTCTCACGCTCATGGGCAGGCGCTTCATCCAGGCCGTCGCGCGCGACATGTCCGCCTATACCCGGCTTGAGCAGCGGCTCGTGGAGAAGGACCGCGAGATCTCCGAGTTGAAGGCGCGGACGGGAAAATAACGGTCACGGCAGGGACCGTGTGGTTCTGTTGACCGTAGTCATCTGTGCATCTAAAAAAGGCCGGGGAGCAATGTCCCCGGCCTTTTATTTATTGTGCGATCAGGATGTTCCTTGGTGATCATGAACTGCCGAAGGACCGGGCCGATGAAGAGGTGATGCGCCCTGCCGGGAGAAGGCGGTGAATGCGGCGGTTTTAGCAGCGTTGCATTAG